>JALYXJ010000083.1 GCA_030947165.1 Gemmatimonadota bacterium | reverse complement strand
GAACTGTCTCGTAATACGCCGACGTTCGCTCCACGTTCGCGACGGGGAAGTACGGCGAGCTGCGGATGAGCTGTGCCTGCTGCGCGGTCGACATCGACGTCCTCCACGACGGGGAGCGGTGGCCCTGTCTACGCCCGATGACGCCCGCGTTCGTCAGAGCGAAGTGGATATGAGCGTAATGACGTCGGAAAGCCAGTCCTGCGCCGTGACGCCCGGCCCCAGCTGCGCGAAGTCGAATCCTTTCTCGGCCAGGAACGACTCGAGCGCGCGCAGCTCCGAGTCGGTCTCGAGGATGGTACGCGCGTCGCTCTTGGTCCGGAGCAGGGTCTCGTGCGACTCGGTGAGCACGAAGGCGAGCACGGCATCCTGATAGAGGGCGCCTTCGCGGGCCAGCTCGCGAGAGAAGTATTCCGCCAGGAGTCGCGCCAGGTCCGGATAGACTTCCGGGATCGTCATAGGGTCTTTGCGAGATGGAACTGACGATAGCCGGGTGGATAGCCCTCGAGTGTGCCGAACAGCGAGTAGCCGAGCTTCTCGTAGAATGGCCGCGCCTGATACTCGAACGTATCGAGATACGCGCCGATGCAGCCGCGCGCCCGACCGTGCTCCTCGGCGGCCGTCATGAGTGCCGAGCCGTACCCGGCACCTCGATGCTTGTCGCCGACCCACAACTTGGCGACGTACAGCCAGCGCCAGCGAATGTAGCCGAGCAGGCCACCCACGATCGCTCCGTGCGCATCGCGCAGGAAGATGTGGACCGGCTCCTCGCCCGGATCACCGATGCGGGCGACGTTGAAGGCGCGAAGCCCCGCCTCCACCGCCGCGACGTCGGTCGGGGTGGCGTGGGACTCGACGCTGACGCTTAGAGACTG
The DNA here is from genome assembly GCA_030947165.1 of Gemmatimonadota bacterium. The sequence goes on along the minus strand of JALYXJ010000083.1, from coordinate 3,261 downwards.
CCTCACAGAAGTACGCGGGTACGTCGTACCAGGTACTGAGAGTGGGATACCGGCCCCAATAATTCGAGGCCGCTCGTGGACGAATCGCTTCCGAGGCCATGAGCACTCTCTGCAGCCAGCTCAGAGGCCCTCTTCTCCGTTGTGCGGCGGTCACGCCCTCGCGACGCCGCTGTCCGGCGCTGCGACGGTGAAAGCCGGCCTCCGCGGACAACCATGGAGTCATTGTGGGGGCCAGTATGCCAGTCTCGGTACCTTGGTACGACGTACCCGTGTCCTGCAGTGGCTGTCAAATCGCTCAGCTCATCCATGTCGGCGTCGGCGTCGTCGGCGCATTGGCCGCGGGTCGCACCTGCAGCGGCACCTCAGCATGCGTCGTCCCGTCGAGGCCGACGCGCATCAGATAGCCACCGGCGAGGTCGAGCGGCAGGTCCAGCTGGGCGATGAGCGGAAAGTCCATGTCCACCACGCCCTGCGGCGGGGCGGTCACGCCGAGCTCGCCCTCGCTGCTCCACAGCTCCGTGCCGCTCGGGCTGAGCCACTGCAGCGTCACGCGATGGGTCCCCGCGTCCGCCGACGAGCCCTTGAGATGCACCACGAGCGTGGCGCGCGGATGCAGCGCCGGCAGAGTGCCCACCTGCAGCGCGTCGAACACGCCCATGATGTTGAGCTTCCCCTCCTGCGAGAGGTTGGCCGCATCGGCGAAGAGAGCGAAGGTCACGTGCATACAGCGAAGTTAGCGTTCGGACACGCGGTTTGCGACGGCTCGCCGCCTACCTAGCTTACGGCATGGCATCGACCCTTCGCGTGGCACGCGAGCAGGCAGAAGAGCGAAATCGACTTCCGGGGCTCACCCTCACGGATCTGCTGCTGTTGTGCATGGCCCTCATCTGGGGGGTCAACTACGCCGTCGTGAAGTACGCCACCGGCGAGCTGCCGCCGCTGGCCTTCAACAGCGCACGCGTCCTCCTCGCGGTGGTCGTACTCTTCGGCATCGTCACCGTCAACGGCTACACGCTGCCTCGCGGCCGCGATCTGCTGGCGCTCCTCACGCTGGGCGCCCTTGGCAATGGCCTGTATCAGATCTTCTTCATCGAGGGCATCGCGCGCACGCGCGCGGGTGACGCCGCCCTCCTGATCTCGGCGGCGCCCGCGTTCATGGCGATCCTCGGCTGGCTGCGCGGCACCGAGCGCACCGGCGCGCGAGGGGTGATCGGCATTGCGCTGTCGCTGATGGGCATGGCGCTCGTGGTGTTCGGCAACGCGCCGAGCGACACAGGCGGCAACGCCTCACTGATCGGCGATGCGCTCATCCTCGCGTCATGCCTCTGCTGGTCCGTGTATTCCGTGCTGGTGAAGCCCTTTACGGAGCGCATCCAGGACCTTCCATTGCACGCGACGACGATGCTCGGCGGATCGATTCCGCTCGTGCTGGTGTCGCTGCCGACGCTCGCGCACACCCGGTGGACGGCGATCAGCACCGGCGGCTGGATCGCGGTGGCCTACAGCGGGCTGATCGCGCTCACCCTGGCGTATCTGTTCTGGTATCGCGGCGTCAAGATGCTCGGTCCGACGCGATCCGCCATGTACGCCAATCTTCAGCCGATCGTCGCGCTCAGCGTGGCGTGGGCCACGCTGCACGAGACGCCGCACTGGCTCCAGCTCGCCGGCGCTGCCTTCATCCTGGCGGGCCTCGTGCTCACGCGCGTTCCCACGCGCCACACCGCGCCACCGTGCGAATGAGAGTCGTCCTGTTCGACATCGATGGAACGATCCTGTGGACCGAGGGGGCGGGCCGCCGCGCGGTACACCAGGCGCTGGAGGACGTGTTTGGCCATCCGGCGCCCGACGGCCTCGCGTTCGACGGCAAGACAGATCCGCAGATCGTGCGCGAGCTGCTGGAGCTGGGTGGCCTGCCGGTGCATCAGTTGACGGAGCGGCTGCCGCACGTGCTGGAGCGCTACGTGGAGCTGCTGCGCGCGGAGCTCGGCACCGACGACCATTCGGACAAGGTGTATCCTGGCGTCCGGCCCCTGCTCGACGAGCTCGAGGCGCGCGACGACGTGCTGCTGGGACTCCTCACCGGCAACGTGCGTGACGGCGCGATGGCGAAGCTCACCGCGGTCGGCATCGCACCGGAGCGGTTCAAGGTCGGCGCATTCGGCTCCGATCACGCTGATCGGCCCGAGCTCCCCGCGATCGCGCGCGCCCGCGCGGAGCAGCTGTTGGGCAGCGAGGTGTCTGGACAGAACGTGATCGTCATCGGCGACACGCCGGCCGACATGGGGTGTGGGCGCGCGATCGGTGCTCGTGCGATCGGCGTCGCGACGGGTCGCTACTCGGTCGACGCGCTGCGCGCGTGCAACGCCGCCGCGGTGTTCGCTGACCTGTCCGACACGCGTGCCGTGATGCGTGCCATCATGGAGGCGTAGAGTCTTGTTGGAAGTCGAGCTGAAGAGCGTCGTGGACGACGAGGCACGCCGTCGCGCGGCCGTGGAGCGCGCCGGCGCCACCCTCGTATTCTCCGGCCGGCTCGAGGATCGTCGCTACGACACTCCCGACCGCGCACTCGCCGCCCGTGACGAGGTGCTGCGAGTCCGCAGCTATGGCACCCCGATGCAAAAACGTGCCGAGCTGGATTGGAAGGGCCCCACGCGGCGCGAGGAAGGCTACAAGCTGCGCGACGAGCTCGACGTCCATGTCGTGGAGTCGGACGCGCTGGCGGCCATCCTCGAGCGGCTCGGCTACGTGGTGACGATCGCGATCGATCGCGTGATCGTGCAGTACGACCTCGGCGGCGCGATGGTTCGCTTCGAGCGATACCCGCGTATGGACGACCTCGTGGAGGTGGAGGGGACGCCGGAACAGATCGAGCGCGCCATCGCCGCACTGGGCATGCCGCGCGAGGGATTCACCTCCGAGCGCCTGCCGGACTTCGTCCGCCGCTACGAGGCACGCAGCGGCAAGCAGGCGGCGTTGAGCGACGCCGAGCTGCGCGGCGACGTGCACTACGACGCGGCCAATGCCTGAGCCCCTCCTGCTTCCCGAGCTCGCGCGGTCGCTGCGAACCCTCGGGGCGCCGCGCGACGCCGCCGGTGAGGTCGCGCACTCCGCCGTGTTCGTTCCGCTGCTCGATGCTCGCGCCCGCGCCACGACCGGCGACATGGAGGTCGCGCTGTCGGCGCTGCGCGGCGAGGCACTTGGCGTACGCATCGAGGCGCGCGTGGCCGACGCCGCCGAAGCCGGGGAGAGTGACCCGGCGCG
>JALYXJ010000078.1 GCA_030947165.1 Gemmatimonadota bacterium | reverse complement strand
CGCGCCGGTCGACAAGCCGGCGAGCGCGACGACCGGGGGTCACGATGTCGTCCCTCCGGCCGAGCCCGCGGAGCGCACCGCAGACGACATCTCCCAGTTCAACTCCTGGCTGCAGGGGCTGAAGCAGCGGTGAGGATCGCCGTCCTGAATGGACCGAACCTCAACCTCCTCGGCATCCGCGAGCCCGAGCTCTACGGACGGACCACGCTCGCCCAGGTGGAGAATCGGCTGAGCGAAGTCGGTCGCGAGCTCGGCGTGGACGTGGAGTTCGCGCAGCGAAACGGCGAGGGGGATCTTGTGGATCTCGTGCATTCGCTCCGCGGCCGCGCTCATGGCGCGGTGGTGAACGCCGGCGCGTACTCGCACACGAGCCTCGCCCTTCGCGACGCGCTCACGGGCGCGTCGCTGCCGTTCGTGGAGGTGCACGTGACGAACGTGTACGCCCGCGAGCCGGAGCGCCGGTACTCCATGCTGGCGCCGGCGGCGGTGGGGAGCGTCGTGGGCCTCGGCACACAGGGCTATGAGCTCGCGTTGCGCGGCCTGGTCGCCACGTTGCGGGCCCGCGCGGCCGACGCATGATCGATCTCCGGCCGCACCGGATCGCGGCGCTCGTCGACGGCCTGACCGCCGCGCACCTGGACGGGCTCCTGCTCACCGGCCTCTCGAACATCCGCTATCTCACCGGCTTCTCCGGCTCGAGCGCGCTCCTGGTCGTCACGCCGCGCGACGTGGTGCTCATCACCGACTTCCGCTATCAGACGCAGGTGGTGGACGAGGTGGGCGACCTCGCCCGGATTGCCATCGAGGGGTCGAGCCTCTGGACGGGATTGTGGCAGCAACTCGCGCACATGCCCGCGGTGAAAGTGCTCGGCTTCGAGACGGCGCACATCCAGCATCGCGACTTCCAGCGGCTGGTGGAAGCCGGCGCGCGCTGGCAGTGGCGTCCGACGGTGGATCTGGTCGAGACCCTTCGCGAGCGGAAGGACGGCGGGGAAATCGCGCGCATTCAGGACGCCGCCGGCGTGGCCACGCGCGCGCTGGAGCGAACGTTGCCGCAGGTCCGCGTCGGCATGTCGGAGCTGGCCGTGGCCGGCGTGCTGGAGAAGGCGTTGCGCGACGAGGGAAGCGAGGGATTTCCCTTCCCGTCCATCGTGGCCAGCGGGCCACGCGCCGCGCTGCCGCATGCGCGATCGTCCGCTCGGACGCTGGAGTCGGGGGACTTCCTGTTGATGGATTTCGGGGCGGAGGTCGGGGGCTATTGCTCCGACGTCACCAGGACCGTGGTGGTCGGCCGGGCCAGCAACGAGCATCGCGAGGTCTACGAGGCAGTGCGGGGGGCGAACGAGCGGGCGTCGTGCGGGGTGCGGGCGGGGATGTCCGGACGGGATGCCGATGCTCTGGCGCGCCACTACATTGAGCGGGCCGGTTTCGGCGAGTTGTTCGGCCACAGCCTCGGTCACGGAATCGGACTCGAGGTACACGAGGCGCCACGTCTGGCGCGCACGGCCGAGGGCGCCCTCCCCGAGGGCGCAGTGGTCACGATCGAACCGGGCATCTATCGTCCGGGGTGGGGCGGGGTGCGCATCGAGGACGACGTCGTGCTCGGCGCCGATGGACCGCACATTCTGACGGAGTTTCCGCGCGAGCTCCTGGAGCTCGGCTGAGTGCCGCGAGAACCATCGCGGCGCGACATACCCATTGGGCCTATGATCGACCTACGCTACGTCAAGAAGCTCATCGACATCATCGACGAATCGACCGTCGACTCGATCGAGATCTCGTCCGACAAGGGGATGAAGATCCGGATCTCCAAGAGTCCCAGCGGCCGCGGGGGGGTCCAGGTGGCGCCCCAGCCGGTGATGGCTCCGATCATGGCTCCCGCGTTGTCCCTGGCGCGCGCCACGCCGGCGGAAGGATTCCCCGCCCTCGAGGCCGCACCGAAGACCGAGGCGAAGACCGCCGGCATCGAGGTGAAGTCACCGATGGTGGGCACCTTCTATGGCGCGCCCGAGCCGGGCGCCAAGGCGTACGCGTCGCCGGGGACTCGCGTCTCGAAGGGTCAGATCCTCTGCATCATCGAGGCGATGAAGATCATGAACGAGATCGAGTCCGAGGTCTCCGGCGTGGTGACGGAGGTGCTGGCCTCCGACGCGCAGCCGGTGGAGTACGGCCAGACGCTCTTCCGCATCGACCCGAATGGCTAAGCGCCCCGCGCCGTCCGCCCCGGGGGCGGGGGCCGCCGCGCCCTCGGCCACCGGCAGCGGATTCAACTTCAAGGACGTGTTGCAGCAACTGGTGCAGCGCAACGCCTCCGATCTCCATCTCAAGGTGGGGCGTTCGCCGACGCTGCGCCTGCACGGAGAGCTCGTGCCCCTCGACCTGCCAGCGCTCAAGCCCGAGGACCTGAAGGGGCTCGCCGAGCAGCTCATGACGCCACGGCAGGTGAAGGAATTCACCGAGAACAAGGAGTGCGACTTCGCCATTGGCGTGCCGGGCATCGGACGCTTCCGGTGCAACGTGTATCAGCAGCGCGGCTCCCTGTGCTACGCGATGCGCTCCATCCCGTATCAGGCGCGCACGCTTAAGGAGCTCAACCTGCCGGCGGTGCTGGAGGAGATCGCGCTGCGTCCGCGTGGGCTCATTCTCGTCACGGGGATCACCGGCTCGGGGAAGAGCACGGCGCTCGCCGCGATGATCCAGCACATCAACGAGAACCGCAAGGCGAACATCATCACGATCGAAGACCCGATCGAGTTCCTCCATCGCGACATCCACTGCAACATCAATCAGCGCGAGGTCGGAACCGACACTGCCACCTTCGGGCAGGCATTGCGGCGCGTGCTGCGGCAGGACCCGGACGTCATCCTGATCGGCGAGATCCGCGACCTGGAGACGCTCGACACGGCGCTCAAGGCGGCCGACACCGGGCATCTCGTGTTCAGCACGCTGCACACCACGGACGCGACGCAGACCATCAACCGCGTGCTCTCGTTCTATCCGCCGCACCAGCAGAGCGAGGTGCGGTTCTCGCTGGCGAGCGCGTTGCAAGCCGTGATCTCGCTGCGCCTCGTGCCGCGCTCCGACAAGCCGGGTCGCGTACCGGCCTGCGAGGTGCTCATCAATACGCAGACGGTTCGCGACCAGATCCGCGACACGGAGAAGACCCTCAACATTCCGGATCTGATCAGGGAAGGCACCGTGCAGTACGGCATGCAGAGCTTCGACCAGTCGATCATGGGGTGGTACTCACAG
>JALYXJ010000060.1 GCA_030947165.1 Gemmatimonadota bacterium | reverse complement strand
GGCCTGTCGGCCCGCCCCGCTTTCTCCATCCTTCGCAATCCTACGCGCGCTTCGCGCCGCGCGATCTCGCCTCGGCGGATTCGCCAAGCCGGAGTGGCGGACGCGATGCGTCATCGGGCGCGGGGGCGCTGCCATCGTCGCGAGAGCGGCGCCGGTACGGCACGAGATCCTGACCGAGGATGACGAGCGTTCGCGTCGCCACCGTGCTGGCGAGCGGCTCCGGGATCGACATCTGCCGGACGTACGAGTCGATCGCGCGGTCGAAGGTCATGTCTTCCGCCAGCGTGTCGACGAACATCAGCGCGTTGTCCACGTGCGAGCGGATGATCGACTCCTCGGCGCGCGCCTGCGCGAGACGAAGACGGCGCTCCGCGCCCGGATCGATCTTGCGGGCGAAAATCTTTTCAGGGAACAGGCGCTTGAGGAAGCTCCACATGGCTCGGCAGTCCGGTTGAGGCGGGTGACGCTAGCGCACGGAATATACCACGGCCGACTCCGCCGATACACAGGGCTACCGGACCGGTGCGGTGAAGCTAGTTTGGGGCGCCGAACAGCGGCCGACGGCCGCCCCTCCACCTCCCACCCGGCTCATGCGCCGCCTCCACAAGAACCTGACCGTACAGGTCCTCGTCGCGATCACCCTCGGCGTGATCCTCGGCCTGCTCGCGCCGGATACCGGGAAGGCGATGAAGCCGCTCGGCGACACCTTCGTGAACCTCGTGAAGATGGTGATCGCTCCGGTCATCTTCCTCACCATCGTGCTGGGGATCGCGAACATGAGCGATCTCAAGAAGGTGGGGCGAGTCGGCGGCAAGGCGCTCCTCTACTTCGAGATCGTGACGACGTTCGCGCTCGCGATCGGTCTTATCGTGGTGAACGTGACCAAGCCCGGGCGGGGCCTCGACGTGACCGCGCTCGCCAAGGGCGACGTGTCGAAGTTCGCCGAGCAGGGCAAGGCGATGAGCTTCGTGGAGTTCTTCACGCACATCGTGCCCTCGAGCGCGGTGGACGCGTTCGCGCGAGGCGACGTGCTCCAGGTGGTCTTCTTCGCCGTGCTGTTCGGCGTCGCGCTGGCCGCGATGGGCGACCGAGGACGGCCGCTGTCGGACGTTCTCGAGCGCCTCTCGGAGGTGATCTTCCGGATCGTGGCGCTGGTGATGAAGGGCGCGCCGATCGGGGCGTTCGGCGCGATGGCGTACACCATCGGGGCGTTCGGCGTGCGCGCGCTCCTGCCGCTCGGGCGCCTGATGCTCGACGTGTACGTGACGATGGCGCTGTTCATCTTTGTCGTCCTGAACGTGATCCTCCGGCTCTATGGCTTCTCCCTGTGGGAGTACCTCAAGTTCATCCGCGAGGAGATCCTGATCGTGCTCGGGACGTCGTCGAGCGAGGCGGCGCTTCCACGCATGCTCGACAAGATGGAGCGGTACGGCTGCGCGCGGTCGGTGGTGGGATTGGTGATTCCGGCCGGCTACTCGTTCAACCTCGATGGGACCTCGATCTACCTGTCGATGGCGACGCTGTTCATCGCGCAGGCATTCGGCGTGGATCTCACCATCGTGCAGCAGCTCACCGTGCTCGGCGTGCTGATGGTCACGAGCAAAGGGGCGGCCGGAGTGACCGGCTCCGGATTCATCGTCCTGGCGAGCACCCTGGCGGCCATGCGGGTCGTGCCGATCGAGGGCGTCGCGATCGTGCTCGGCGTGGATCGGTTCATGAGCGAGGCGCGTGCGATCACGAACCTCATCGGCAACGGGGCGGCCACGCTCGTGGTTGCGCGGAGCGAGAAGGCGTTCGACGAGACGAAGCGCACGCTCGCCGTCCAGGAGCTCCACGCCGAGCGCGTTGCGGGGGCGACCGCGTAGTGCGGACCATGACCGCGCCGCCGCTCGCGTCGTGCGTGGCGATCGCGATGCTGCTGGGAAGCGCCAGCTGCACCGGGGCGCCCGACCGCGAGCCGGTCGCCCGCCCGCCCGCGAGCGCCAGCGCGACCGCGTCGTCGACGACGCCGGTCTCGGGTCGAGGTGATCCGTGGGTCGCGGCAGCCGACAGCGCGCTGCACCGCTACCCGGCGCACGAGATGTACACGGCGCGCGGCGATTCCCTCCGCGGCTTTCGCGAGTGCAGCCAGGAGGGCGGTGAGAATTCGCTGGCGTACCTCGCCGCGGCGCGCGCGAGAGTTCTCTCGCACGATACCGTGACGGTCGTGTCGGCGGACGACTTCTCCAGGGGGCGCGCGAAGCAGCTCGTGTACAAGGTGGAACTGACACTGGCGGCGCAACTCGTCCCGTACTGGGCGCTCGAGCTCCGGCCCGACTCCGCGATGGGCGACGTGGAGCCATACGTCGCCGAGGTGGGAGTCCGTGTGGACACCGTCATCGTGGACATCTCGCAGGGCCTCGAGTCACCGCGCAAGGAATGGGTGAGCTGCGGGCCGGCGCACGGGATCAATCAGGAGGTCTATCTCGACTTCGCAAAGCCGCCCATGGAGCAGAGCACGTTCGTGAAGGTGCTGCGCTGGGATCCGCCTGGTGGGTCGTGGGCGGAGATCCGGCGCCTCGCCGACTCGATCGCGGCTGCGCCGCGTTAGCTCCGCTGGGGCGCTTGTGTCAGCGGCCGGCGGTCACCGAGAGCCGTATCGTTCGAGGCGCGCCGGGCATGATGTTGTTGTTTCCTTGCGCCGTGGCGTAGTAGCTGGCGTCAAACAGGTTCTCGACGTTCAGCTGCAGCTTTGCCGAACGGGTGAGGCCGAGGAAGAGCGCACCGTCGACGCGGGTGAACGCCGGGACGGTGACGCTGTTGTCGATCGCAGCGTACATGCGGCTCTGGTGCACCAGCCCGAGCCCGATACCCACCGGCGACGCGAGCTGCACGCGATTCCACAGTGACGCGGTGTGATGCGGGACGAGCGGGGCGGTCGCGCCAGCCGGGCCGGCGGTGGTGGCGCTCGACAACAATGCGCGCTGTGACGCGAAGCCACCGGCGATCTGCCACGCGGTGGTGACGTCGCCGCTCACGCCGAGCTCGTAGCCAGTGGTGCGCTGCGCGCCGGTCTGCACGAGCACCGCCGGATTGGCGGGGTCATGGGCCGTGCTGTTCGTGCGGTCGAGCTGGAAGAGCGCAGCGGTGAGCGAGAGCACCGGCGTCACGTCCCACTTGGCGCCGAGCTCGCGGTTCGTGAAGCGCTCGGGCTCGAGCGTCTGCGTCGTGGCGGTGAGCGAGGAGAACTGATCGCCGGAGCCCGGCAGGTGCGACACGCTGTACGAAGCGTAGAGCGACGCCTGCTCGGCAGGCTTGAAGATCAGTCCCCCGCGGGGAGACATGAGCCGGTCGACGCGCGCGAGGTCGTCACCGGTGCGGTTGTTGTGAAAGCGGAGATCGAAACGGTCGATACGAAGGCCGGCGATAGCCTGCCATCGCCGGCCGAGGGCGATCTGGTCCTGCATGTATCCGGCGCCCACATCCAGGCGAACGTGGTTGTCCGCGTCCCTCGCGCTCTGCCGGAAAGTGACGTCGGTGGCCTGCGTCGGTGCATCCGCGGCCACGGCCAGCGAGGTGGACGTTCCGCCGTTGAAGTAGCCGGTCTGGCGAAAATTGTCGGTGCCCTGGCGCGACAGCTCGCCGCCGAGGAGCAGGGTGTGCGTGAGCGCGCCGGTGACCGCGCTCGCAGTGAGGTCGGTCTGGTTGAACAGGTTCGCCCGGCGCGTGGCATTGTTGTATGCCGATAGATCGAGTCGCCCGTTGACCCTGCTCACCGCGCTCCCGGCGTACACGTTCTGGTAGAACTTGTCGTAGTGCACGCCACGCGTGGCATTGCGGAGCTGGACCGGCCCCAGTTGGCGCTCGTACGTGATCCCGGCGGCATCCACCCGCGCGTGCGCGCGGCTGGCGTCCGGATCGCCGAAGAAGGTCGCCTGATCGATGGCGAAGGGCGTGCCCAGTTGTGAGGGGATGCCGCGGTCCACCGTGCGCTCGTCATGAAAGCGCTCGTAGTCGAGACGCACGATCGTGCTGGCGCCGGCGAGGAGGGTGGCGGTCGGGTTCACCGCTTCCCGACGAATGCTTGTACGATCACGGAAGCTTCCCGACCGCTGAAGCATGCCGTTGAGGCGAGCGGCCACGCGCGCGCCGAGTGGCGCGTTGAGATCGATCGTCTCGCGGGCGTGCCCGAACGAGCCCCCTTCCACGGTGATCGCACCCGCCGGCGCGAACCCCGCCTGCTTGCTCACCCGATTGAGCACACCGCCACCCCCGCCGCGACCGAAGGCGAGCGCGTTCGCGCCCATGATCGCCTCCACCCGCTCGACGTTGTACGTGTCACGGAGATACTGCGCGTCGTCGCGAATGCCGTCGACGAAGAAGTCGGCCGTCGTGCTGTTGCCTCGGATGGTCGGTTGATCGCGATGCCCTTCGCCGAGCCCCATCGTGATGCCCGGCACGTAGCGCACGACGTCGCCCATGTTCAGCATCGCCTGGTCGGCGATCAGCGCGCGCGTGAGCACGGTGGCCGACTGCGGGATGTCGCGGAGGGGGGTGTCGGTGCGGGTCGCGGAGCGGGAGCGCGCGGCCGAGTAGCTGGCCTTTGGCGTCGCGGGGGCAACGACGCGGACCCCGTCGATCCTGCGTGCGTCGGAGGGAAGCGAGTCGGTCTGCTGCGCGGCAAGCGGCGCGGCGACAAGGAGTTGAAGCGTTGCTGCCAGGAGGAAACGGCGGACGGGCATGGACGGAATCGGGAGAGAAGGCTCAATCCCGACGAACTTTGTCGGGATTGAGACAGCTTACCCGGACCCCGTGCATCCGTCAACCTCGGTCAGCTCTCCTGCGCCTCGTACATCTCCTTGAGCGAGTTCACCACGTTGGGGTCAGCGAGCGTGGTGGTGTCGCCGAGCGCGCGTCCCTCGGCGATGTCGCGGAGCAGGCGGCGCATGATCTTGCCGGAGCGGGTCTTTGGCAGGTCCGCGCTGAATAGCACGTCATCGGGTTTGGCGATGGCGCCGATCTTCTCGCCCACGAAGTCACGCAGCTCGTCGCGCAGCGCCGGCGACGACTTGAAGCCTTCTCGCAGGGTGACGAACGCGGCGATCGCCTGGCCCTTGAGCTCGTGCGTCTTGCCCACGACGGCGGCCTCGGCCACGGCGGGGTGCTCCACGAGCGCACTCTCCACCTCCATCGTGCCGATGCGGTGGCCGGCCACGTTGAGCACGTCGTCCACACGGCCGAGGATCCAGTAATAGCCGTCGTCGTCGCGCTTGGCGCCGTCGCCGGGAAAGTAGAGATCGGGGCGCCCGGGCCACTTGGTGAAGTAGGTCTCCACGTAGCGTTTGTCGTCGCCCCAGATGGTGCGAAGCATGGAGGGCCACGGCTCGGTGATGGCGAGCAGGCCGCCGCCCACCTGGATCTCCTTGCCCTTCGCGTCGAGCAGCGCGCAGCTGTATCCGGGAAGCGGAGTCGTCGCGCTGCCCGGCTTGGTGGCTGTGATGCCCGGGAGCGGCGAGATGACGATCGATCCTGTTTCCGTCTGCCACCAGGTGTCGACGATGGGGCAGCGATTGCCGCCGATGTGCTCGCGATACCACATCCACGCTTCCGGATTGATCGGCTCGCCGACGGAGCCGAGCAGGCGCAGTCGGGAGAGATCGTGCTTGGCGGGCCACTGGTCGCCCCACTTCATGAAGGCGCGAATCGCGGTCGGCGCGGTGTACAGAATGGTCACGCCCTGCTTCTCGCAGATATCCCAGAAGCGATCCTTCTCCGGCCAGTCGGGGGCGCCTTCGTACATCACGCAGGTGGCCCCGTTCGCCAGGGGTCCGTACACGAGATACGTGTGCCCCGTGACCCAGCCGACGTCGGCGGTACACCAGAACACGTCGTCTTCCTTGAGGTCGAACACGGTGTATCTCGACGTCTGCGCGCCGACGAGATAGCCGCCTGTGGTGTGGACGATGCCCTTCGGCTTCCCGGTGGTGCCCGACGTATAGAGGATGAAGAGCACGTCCTCGGCGTCCATCGGCTCGGGCTCGCACCACATCGGCGCCAGGCGCATGAGGCGGTGGTACCAGAGGTCGCGGCCTTCCTTCATCTCCGCGAACGCCTCCTCGCTCACGGCGCCCGGCCGGCGGCGCACCACGACCACGTGGGTGATCGACGGCGTCTCCTCGAGCGCCTTGTCGGCGTTCCGCTTGAGGGGCACGATCGACCCGCGCCGATAGCCGCCGTCGGCGGTGACGAGCACTTTGCACTGCGAATCGTTGATGCGGTCCCGCAGTGACTCGGGGGAGAATCCGCCGAACACCACGGAGTGGGCGGCGCCGATGCGCGCGCAGGCGAGCATCGCGATGGCGGCTTCAGGGATGAGGGGCAGGTAGATCGCGACGCGGTCGCCCTTTCGCACGCCGAGCGACTTCAGGACGTTCGCAAATTGATTGACGGCGACGTAGAGGTCCCAGTAGGTCAGCGTTCGCCGGTCACCCGGCTCCCCCTCGAAGACGAGCGCGGCCTTGTTGCGCCGGGCCGTACGGACATGGCGGTCGAGGCAGTTCACCGACGCGTTGAGCTTTCCACCCACGAACCACTTGGCGTGCGGCGGAGTCCAGTCGAGCACCTTCGAGTACTTCGTGCTCCACTCGAGCGTGTCGGCCTGCTCGGCCCAGTAGCGCTCGAGGTCCGCGCTCGCGCGGTCGTAGATCTCGGGCGACCTCACGCTCGCGTGCGCGCGAAACTCCGCTGGGGGCTGGAACTTCCGGTGCTCCTGCAGCAGGACGTCGAGGTCGATTTCTGACATGTGAGGCGCTCGGGAAAAGGTACGATGCTGGTGATTCTGTCGCCGTGCGTCCTGGGAAGCAACCTCCGCGCAAAGGGTGGACCGGGGGACGGCTCCTTGACGAATCGTCCGCATGCTGTACGCTTTGCGCACCCTGCCCACGCAGCCGATCCCACCGCACGCAGGTGCAGCCCAAGCATCTCCTGATCACGGAACGAGCTCTCGCGCTCACCAAATCTCGGAGGGGGAATGTCCACCACCGCAGCTACAGCCGGGACACCGTACAGCGGATCAATCCGGGAGCTCAGCCCGGATGAGGTCCGGCGCGTCATCTTCGCCTCGTCGCTCGGCACGGTGTTCGAGTGGTATGACTTCTACCTGTATGGATCGCTGGCGGCGATCATCAGCAAGCAGTTCTTCTCCGGGGTCAATCCCACCGCCGCCTTCATTTTTGCGCTGCTCGCCTTTGCCGCCGGGTTTGCGGTGCGCCCGTTCGGCGCGATCTTCTTCGGCCGGCTCGGCGATCTCGTCGGGCGGAAGTACACCTTCCTGATCACCATCATGATCATGGGCCTGTCGACGTTCATCGTCGGCATCCTGCCCAACTACGCCGCGATCGGCGTGGCCGCGCCCGTTATCCTGATCCTGCTGCGTCTGCTGCAGGGCCTGGCGCTCGGCGGGGAGTACGGCGGCGCGGCCACCTACGTGGCCGAGCATTCACCCAAGGGGAAGCGCGGCGCGTACACCTCGTGGATCCAGACGACCGCGACGCTGGGGCTGTTCCTGTCGCTGCTCGTGATCCTCGGCTGCCGCATCTGGCTCGGCACGGACAAGTTCGAGGCGTGGGGCTGGCGCATCCCCTTCCTCGTCTCGCTCGTGCTGCTCGGCATCTCGGTGTGGATCCGGCTCAAGCTGAACGAGTCGCCGTTGTTTCAGCAGATGAAGGCGGAGGGCAAGGGATCGAAGCATCCGCTGCGAGACTCCTTCATGGTGTGGGACAACCTCAAGTACGTGCTGCTGGCGCTGTTCGGTCTCACGGCGGGGCAGGCCGTGGTGTGGTACACGGGGCAGTTCTACACCCTGTTCTTCCTGACGCAGATTCTGAAGGTCGATCCGCAGCCGGCCAACCTCCTGATCGCCGCCTCGCTGCTGCTCGGCACGCCATTCTTCCTAGTGTTCGGGTCGCTCTCCGACCGTATCGGCCGCAAGCCAATCATCATGGCGGGGCTGCTCCTGGCCGCGCTCACCTACTTCCCGATCTTCCGCGCGATCACCCACTACGCCAATCCGGCGCTCGAGGCGGCGGAGAACGCGGCGCCGGTGACGGTCGTCGCCAATCCGGAGAATTGCTCGGTGCAGTTCAATCCGGTGGGGACGTCGAAGTTCACATCGCCGTGCGACGTCGCGAAGTCGGCGCTCGTGCGGAAGGGCGTGCCGTACGCGAACGAGGCGGGTCCCACCGATCGCGCGACGCAGATCAAGGTGGGCGCCACGGTGATTCAGTCGTACGAGGCGCTGGGTCCTACGGCAAAGGACGACGCCAAGGCGTTCGACAAGAGCCTCGGGGATGCGCTCGGCGCGGCGAAATATCCGGCGAAGGCCGACTCGGCGGCGATGAACAAGCCGATGCTTACCTTCCTGCTCTGGATCCTCGTCATCTACGTGACGATGGTGTACGGCCCGATCGCCGCGATGCTCGTCGAGATGTTCCCGACGCGCATCCGCTACACCTCGATGTCTCTCCCGTACCACATCGGCAACGGCTGGTTCGGCGGGTTCCTTCCGCCGATCGCGTTCGCGATCGTCGCCAAGACCGGCAACATCTACTCCGGACTGTGGTATCCGGTGATCATCGCCGTGATCACGCTGGTCATCGGCTCCCTGTTCGTGAAGGAGACGAAGAACGTGGATATCCGGAGTGATACGCTGGCGCATTACTGAGAAACGGTAAGGCGGTCGGGCGGGCAGGCGGTCAGGCGGTACGAGCAGAGGCGCACGGGACTCAGTCC
>JALYXJ010000050.1 GCA_030947165.1 Gemmatimonadota bacterium | reverse complement strand
AAGTCGGGTCGCGCGACCACCTCGTCGGTGGTCACCACGTGCACGAGGGGCACGCCGGAATGGGTGGGATGCGGAGCCGATTTATTGTCGGGCACGCTCTCCCTACGGAGAGGCGTGCACGGCGGTGTCGAACCGGTCCCCGACTGCGACCCCGCGGCCGTTGGCCCATTCGATCGGGGCGAGCCGCCGCTTGCCGGCCGGTTGCACGGCCGTGATCCGCACGGCGCCCCCGCCGCAGGCCACGATCATCCCGTCGGCGTCGACGGTGAGCACGTCGCCGGGGGAATGCGCGGTGCCGCGTGGCGCCACCCGAGCGCCGAAGAGCTTCACGTCGGCGCCTCGCACCCGGCTCCACGCCCCCGGCTTGGGATCGTACGCGCGGACATGCCGTCCAACTTCGTGCGCCGAGAGCGACCAGTCCACCATGCCCTTCTCCCGCGTGAGCTTCGCCGCATAGGTGGCGGCGGAGTCGTCCTGAGGCTGCGGCTTCGCGAGCCCGAGCTCGATCAGCGCGAGCGCCTGGACGATTGCCCCCGCGCCCAACTCACTGAGGCGCAGCGCGAGCTCGCCCGCCGTCTCGTCGGCGAGAATCTCCGTGCGCTCGGTGACCAGCACCGGTCCGGCGTCGAGCGCGGGCACCATCTGCATGATCGTCACGCCGGTCGAGGCGAGCCCGTCGCGAATGGCCGACTGAATCGGTGCCGCGCCACGCAGCGCCGGCAGCACCGAGGCGTGAATGTTGAGCGTGCCGAGCCGCGGCAGGTCGATCACCGCTTTCGGCAGGATATGTCCGTACGCGACGACGACATTCACGTCCGGCTGAAGCGCGGCGATCTGCGAGAGAAATTCCTCACCGCGCGGCTTCTCCGGTTGGAGCACGGGAATGCCCTCGGCGAGCGCCACCTGCTTGACCGGTGGCGACTCGAGCTTCGAGCGCGAGCGGCCCACCGGCTTGTCCGGTTGCGTCACGACCCCCACCACATCGAACCCCTCGCCGAGGAGGGCGCGCAGCGGCGCGCTGGCAAACTCCGGCGTGCCCCAGAAGAGCACCCGCACCTAGAGCTCCTCCTCCGGATGCTCGTGCTCGCCCAACTCTTCCGGCGTCTCGAGCGAGACCCGTCTGACGTACCCGGGATACTTGTCCTGTTGGAGCTTCCATTTCGCCAGCGAGGCCGCCCGCTTCAGCACGCTGAGATAGTCGAGAAAGAGCTTACCATCGAGATGATCGATCTCGTGCTGAAGGCATCGCGCGAGGAGATCGGACGCCTCGACCTCGTACGGCGCGAAGTCCTCATCCAGCGCGCGCACCGTCACCGTCGCCGGTCGCTCGACGTCCGCGTAGATGTCGGGGATGGAGAGACATCCTTCCTCACCCTTCGCTTTCCCCGCGCGCTGCACGACCTCGGGGTTGATCAGCACGAGGCGAACGTCGTCCACCTCCACGACGGCGAGACGCTCGGTGCGCCCGACCTGCGGTGCGGCCAGCCCGATGCCACGCGCGTGGTGCATGGTGTCGAACATGTCCTTGATGAGGCGGCGCAACTCGGCCGTCATCGCGGCGACCGGCGTCGTGGCCTGTCGCAGGATCGGATCGCCGAGGACGCGGATATCGAGAATGCTCACGGTGCCGCGCTCACGCCTTGGACGCAGGGGCGCTCGTGCTCACGCCGATGATTCGCGCGATTCGTCCACGTTCGACGATCAGTCGCGACTCGGCGGATTTGATGGTGATGTGGTCTTCCATCGGACGCGCCTTGCCACCCTCGTCGGTCATCGTTTCGCGCACGTGGATCACTTCGCCCACGATGCCGCCAAAGGTGACAATCTGATCGCCGCGCTTGATGTTCCGCAGCGCCTCCTCGTGCTTCTTTTTCTGCGCCTGCTGCGGGCGAATGAGCAGGAAATAGAAGATGCCGAAGATCGCCGCGAGCTGGATCAGGAACGGCGTGAGGGCGCCGGTGCCGCCGCTTCCGCCAAGCTGAAGGGCGAGCAGCGCGGAGGAAAAGCCCAGATCGTTCATACGAGAGCCGTGGTGGGGCGAGAGTGGTAGCGCCGGAGCCAGGTGTCGCTCCACGCGCCGAAAGTACCGCCGAGCAGGGCGTTGCGCGCCTGCCGCATCAGCGAGACGAGGAAATGTACATTGTGCAGTGACAGGAGGCGCAGCCCGAGAATCTCGTCGGCCAGGTAGAGGTGGCGGATGTAGGCGCGGGAGAAGCGAGTGCACGCCGCGCAATCGCACTCCGGGTCCAGCGGGCGGCGGTCGGCGCGGAACTCGGCACGCTTGATGTTGAGCCGGCCGTCGACGGTGAAGGCGGTGCCATTGCGTCCCATACGGGTGGGCGCGACGCAGTCGAACAGATCCACGCCGCGCCGCACGCCCTCCACCAGATCTTCAGGGAATCCCACCCCCATGAGGTAGCGCGGACGTTCCGTTGGCAGCGCCTCGTGGACCTCCTCGAGAATGCGATACATCTCCGGCTTGGCCTCGCCGACGGAAAGTCCACCAATCCCGTAGCCCTTCCAGTCGCCCATGTCGCGAATGGCGCGCGCGGCCTCGCGCCGGAGGTCGGCGT
Source organism: Gemmatimonadota bacterium (assembly GCA_030947165.1). The sequence continues at coordinate 453 of JALYXJ010000050.1, read as the reverse complement.
GGATTCCGCCCTGTACGATCGGGAACAGCGCCTGTTCGCGGCGCCCCGGGATGACATCGTCACGGTTCAACTGCTCGAACGACGACGCGCAGCGCGCGAGCCAGCGCAGGCTCCGCTCGCTCGCATCGCGGGCGATGTCGGCCTCGCTCTGGCCGGGAATGACGTGGTCGAACTGCATGATCACGTCGGCGCCGAGGTTGCGCTCGATGCGCATCACGCTCTCGGGGGTGAAGCGCCGCTTGGAGCCGTCGATGTGGCTGCGAAAATCGACACCGTCCTCGTCGATCGTGCGCAATCCCTCGAGTGAGAACACCTGAAAGCCGCCCGAGTCGGTGAGGATCGGACCGTCCCAGTGCATGAACTCGTGCAGCCCGCCGAGCTCGCGCACCAGCTCGTCGCCGGGCCGGAGGTGGAGATGGTAGGCGTTGGCGAGGATCATTTGCGCGTCCATCT
>JALYXJ010000038.1 GCA_030947165.1 Gemmatimonadota bacterium | reverse complement strand
GATGAATGCCAGGCACTGGAGCGCTCGGGCCGAAACGGCCCAGGCAATCGATGTCGTCATTGGCGCCTCCACCTGGATGCTGGGGCCAGCAATGCACGGCCGCGTCTGGCCGCCCGACCGGTTCAAGCTACATCAATCTTTTCAGGGCGCCGGAGGTGCGGCCGGCGAATGTACCTCTGAGGCGCCCACGGTCGTCCTCCCTGTTGGGGCGTGACCGTGCGTCCTTCCATGCGGGCGCCGTTCGAAAGGCCTTGTCAACCCTGCACTTGCGTTACGCCGTTCGAGCTTGGGGAGCGTCCCCCATGCCCGGCCGGCCGGCGGCACATCCGCGACGTCGCAGTGAACTCCCACCGGAAGCGACTCATGCGCACATCGTTCGTCATTCTCGCCGGCTCGTTGCTCGTCGCGTGCGGAGGCACGCGCGTCGTGTACGTGCCGGCCCCGTCGTCGACGCCGGCCCCCGTGGCCAAGACGATGCCGGCACCACGCGTCATTCCCGCGCCGATGCCGCCGGTGGCGGTGACGATTGCCCGGGTGGACGACAACCGCCTCCTCGTGAGCACGAACCAGCCGGCGTATCTCGCCGTGTTCGAGATCGTGCCGAACCGTGGCGTGACGCTGGTCTATCCGGCGTCGCCGAGACACCGGCAAGTGGCGCTGACCGGCTCGAACTGGGTGAGCCTCGCCCGGTGGGCATCGCGCGACGATTACGACCGTTATGCGCGCGACGATCGGCGCGACCGATACGATCGAGTCGCGCGACCGTATCGCCGGGGCCCAATGGAGCGCCACGTCTACGCGATCGCGTCGGACCGTCCCCTGCGCCTCACCGATGATGCGTTCAACGACGACTACTTGCGCAACGTCGTCGGCACGCGCGCCTATCGCGACGACGAGCCCTACGAGGCGATGAGTGCGCTCGCGCTGCGGTTCGTGCCGCCGGGGCGAGAGGAGCAGTGGGGCGAGGATCTCTACACGATGGACATCGCGCGCCCGAGCGTCGTGGTGCGCGTCGCGAAGATCTACTGTCCGGATGGATCGGTGATCTACGTGCGGGACGAGATGGCCGATCGTGCGTCGTGCCCGTGGCGCGGCCGCGTCGGCACCGCCAGCGCTCCGCCGCCGGCTCGCCCCGATTCGGTGATCGCGTCGAACGGGCGTCCCGTCGGTCGCGGGCCCGATCCGCGGACGACGCAGCCGCTGATCTTCCGCATCCCTCGACCGGTCGATGCGCCGGTCGTCGAGCAGGCCGGCCGTCGCGCTCCGGATCCCGTGCCGACCGATCGCGTGTACGGTCGTCCGGTCAAGACCGACTCGACGCGCGACAGCGACGACGGGAAGGGCAAGCCGGGCAAGGATCATCAGGACAACGGCAACCACTACGGGTGGGACAAGGGCAATCGCGGCAACGGCGGGAACGGCAATAGCGACGACGCCAACGACAAGGACAAGAAGAACAAGAACGGAGACAACCAGGGCAACCAGGGCAACAACGGCAACAACGGCAACAACGGCAATCAGCAAGGCGCCCTGCGGCCGCCGCGGCCATTGTGGGCGCCGAAGGTTCAGGTCAAGCCGAGCGAGCCCGAGCACCGCGGTGGCCAGGTCGAGTCGAAGCCCACGCAGCAGCCGGATGCGAAGCCGGATGTGAAGCCGGACAACAAGCCCGAGCAGAAGCCGGACGCGAAGCCGGACGTGAAGCCGGACAACAAGCCCGACGTGAAGCCGGACAACAAGCCGGACAACAAGCCGGAAGCGAAGCCGCAGCCCAATGGCGACGCGGAGCACGCGTCGGAAGGACAGAAGGATGAGCGCGACGTGAAGAACGAAAAGAAGGCCAAGCCTCAGCCCGTCACGCCGGACTCCACGGACGAGTCGTCCGACAAGAAACCCAAGAAGGGCAAGCCGCAGCAGTAGCGAGCCCGGTCAACGGCAAATGAACGGCGATGCGGTCACGCGCTGGCGAGAGTCTGCGTGCTACCGGCGCGCTGGCGCGATGACGATCTGCGACACAGTCACATCGAGCTCGTCGTCGCTGGTGTATGCGCTCGGATCCACCTGGATCCGCGTCGGGATCCCGAGCACGGGATCGAACGTGACGATGATCCCGTTTGCATCGCCGCGAATCGCCTCCTCGGCGTAATCAAACAGCCAGCGAATCGAGGGCCGTCCGCTCGTCGGATGGAACGTCCGAGCTGGCCGACCCCGCTCATCGACCACCGATAAGACGGAATCACCGGCGGCGTGGACGGTCGCATACTCAGGCACCGGCGGAACCCTGATGCAGAAGCAGGCCATCTTCACGCGGTAGCTGAGACGCGGCGATCCCTGGCGACGCCAGCGCTCTCGCATTGCGGAAAGCTGAGCGAGCAGAGAATCCCGCGACTCCGACGCTTCGCTCGAAAGTAGTCACCCATGGCGGGGACCGAGTCGATAGCGGTCACGGTGTACTTCGGGGCAGCAGGCGGTGGCTGCTGGGCCGGTGCCGAGCGGTGCACGGCTAGGAGGCCAAGACAAGCAAGCAGGGCGATGAATGGGCCGCCAATGGGCCAAGGAACAAGCGGCTGGGCAATCATGCACAATAGATGGACTGACAACTTTTGGGACCAAACGCACCGTACCGTTGAGTCCTTACCAGATGGCACAATAATCCACCGCAGCGTTGAGTCGGATATCGTCCACGAGGCAGATCATCTCTTGGGATACGATCATATTCCGGGAACTCATGACTACCTAACACAGCACATGTCTCAATGTGGAAACATTCAATGACTAGCGGTTGGCGATTGTGGATCTGGCCGGCATCGGTGGTGTCGATGGCGGCCTGCGTGCGAGCCTCGCAATTGCCGACTCAAGACCTCGCGGCTCGCGCGGACACTTCGGCCTTTGCAGTTGTGCTCCGCGCGATTCGGACAGATTCCACGATGCGTCGCGAAATTGCGCCATTCTACGCCGATCCGCGTCCCTTCCGTGCGGGAGATGACAACGTCCCGGACGTGGCCATACCGGTGGCGTCGTCGCCGGCAGAGTTGGCGGCGCGACGGGCGACGCTGGGCGCGCTCGAAATTGCAGCGGACTCCACCGGGCTTCCCGCGAACTGTAGTGGCACTGAGCGTCCACCCGGCGGTAACGAACGGCGGGGCTGTCCGGCACAGGGGCGGGTGGTCGCAAGGGTGTCAGTGCTGCGTCCCGGCGACGCTACTGCGGCAAAGGTCGACACGAACGATCGGCGGTTCTGGACTGCACGGGTTCTGCTGTCGTTTATCGGGCCGAGTGGCGTTGCTGTGCAGAGTAGTGACTACGTGCTGGAGCGGTCAGGCGGTGTGTGGACTTTCGTGCGAAAAAAGCCCCTGATGTGGGCAGAGTGAGCGCGACTGTTCTAGCCGGGATGTACTCCCGGCATCGGCGGGGAAGAAGAGGACAGCGAGAGGCGCTTATCCCCGGTGCCACTTCGAGCGTGCGAGTGTCAAATATGCTCGAACGGCGGGCCGGCGCAAAGTAAGGAAATCTCGGCTCTTCCGGCGTCGAGTTCACCCACGTTGGTACGCGTCACACCCCTTTCGCACCGGTCAGTCATGCGTCGGAAACGGTCGCCAGAAGGCGGGATCGGTGATGGTCACGTCGATCTCCAGCGCCTCGGGCCCCAGCTCGACGGAGTAGTCCACGATGTGAATCCACGTGGTGCCGATCTCGCGGCCCCCCGGATCGAGCAGGCGAAGGCCGAGCGCTTCGCGCGCCGCATAGTACCGCGCGAGCATTTCCTCGTCCGTCGCATCGGCGGAGCTTTCGGCGTTCGATTCGGTGAACAGCCGGAAGATGTGCTGCACCTTGGCGTAGTCGGGGCCCGGGACGAACGAGCCGGCCGCGACGCCCATCCCCTCGTCGCGCTCGAGCAGCTCCGAGTGGACGAGGGTCATTCCCGCCGCTTCCACGCTATATCGCATCGCTCCGATGATATCGCTTGGCCGATCGGGCGCGTTACAGCTGCGGCGTGATGACCGATCGGCAAAACGGACAGCGGCGCGCGGCCGGTAGGATCGCCTCGGCGCACTCCGGACAGGGAACACGACCGGCAGGCAGAACGGGGAGTGCGCCATGCGACGCCAGCTGCTCGGCCCGACGATGGAGCCGACCGCGGCGAATGAGGTCCTTCATTCGCAACGCGCCGACGCCGACCGCCAGTGCGCCGAGGACGGCGGCGATCTCCATCATGAGCACTTCCACTCGACCTTCCGTCTGCGGGTGATGCGCTCGCATGCGGCGTTTCCGGATCACCGACACCTAGTGCGCGATGCGAGACGCGTTACTGCGTGCTGCGAACGTATGTTGGTGGTGCCAGACGTCAAGCGCGCGAGTCACGGTGAGCCAATAGACCTGCGCTCCTCGAACTGAGCCCGACTGAGCCGCCAGATCGTGATCTCGGCATCAGATCCTGGGATGCTGTCCTGGCCGGCTTCAACAACCGCATCAACCCGATACCCCAGGCGTTCCGGCACTCGCGCGCTCGCTACGTTGCGCGGATCGCACCGGATCTCGATGCTCTCGATCTCCGGCGCCGTGAACGCGACGCGGGTGAGAATCGCCGCCGCCTCGGTGGCGAGACCGCGACCGGTGTGCCGCACGGAGAGCCAGTAGCCGATCTCGATCGCGCCCGGTCCAACGCGCGGATACAGTCCGCATCCGCCGAGTACCTCCGTGCCATGGGGGCTGAACATGCCGTACACCCACTCCGTCCCGGCGACGAATGCCTTGGCGTGCTGCTCGAGTCGGGTCTCGAGGGACTGGCCGGGCACGCGGCCGTCCACGACCCACGGCGTCCAGGCGCGGAGGTGGGCGTCGCTGGCCTCGAGTGCCGCTCGCAGGAGCGGAGCATCGTCCACCGACCAGGCGCGCAGCACGAAGCGGGGAGTGTCGATGCAGGGCGGGGGAGATAGCGTCATTCAGCGGGCAGCGGCGCGGTCTACGACGGCCATTCCGATCCGATCAGTCATGCGTTGGTGGCGGGGAGAATGGTAGCTCGCGAGCTTCTCCTCGTCGGTCGGCTAGTCTCCGTGCCTATACAGGGTCACCGGCCTTGAGCTCCTCGGCGAGGCCGATGAGCAAGCCTTCGGGGCCGCGGATGTAGCAGAGCCGATAGGTCTCCTGATACTGGACGACTTCGCCGACGAGTTGCGCGCCATGCCTGCGGAGTCTGGCAAGCGTCTCGTCGATGTCGACCACCGTGAACATGATGCGCAGGTAGCCGAGCGCGTTCACCGGGGCGTCCCGGTGATCGGCCACGACCGGCGGGTTGAGGAATCGTGAAAGCTCGAGCCGACTGTGGCCGTCCGGGGTGACCAGCATAGCGATTTCCACGCGCTGCGCCCGCAACCCCGTGACACGCCCTGCCCACTCCCCTTCAATGGTGGCTCGCCCTTCGAGCCTCAAGCCAAGCTCGACGAAGAAGGGGATGACGGTATCGAGAGATTCTACCACGATGCCGACGTTGTCCATCCGCTTGAGAGTCATCTTGTCCGCGCTCCTCCCTTACTGCACGTCATGCTATAACGCCTCAGTTGAGCTGCAAGCACTCTATCACCATGGCGGCGAAGCCCCATCCGCAAAGTGCTTGTCAGCTGCAACGTTCGCGCAAACACTCCGCTGAGAAACGAGCAAAGCGCCAACTCTGGACCAGGGTGCCGCTGACCCAGGCGCTGGCGCCTTTCTCGCCGCAATGGGCGGTGACGTTCAGCCAATCCCGGTCGTAGGGCTCCTGCGCGTCCGGAAACTCGCGACCATGAACCCACAGCTGGAACCCGGCCAGGGCTAGGGAGGCTCACCAAGCTTGTTGTGGTGCTTCGCTATTCCCAATGAGTGGCTCGATGGATGTCTAATGCCCGAGTTCAGCTGCAAAGGATTCAAATAAGAATTGCGAAGCCGTAACATTTCAATAGCGATCCTTGCCAGCTGCACCGATCGTTATACGCCAGCCTGCGTACGCGGTCGTCCTACAGGTTGCCAGCGCCCAGCCCAGGGCCAGACTTCCGCGGCGATTCCGCATTCGGGTCACGCGGCAGGAACGTAAGTCAGCCTGATCACATCCTCGGCAATCCGATCGTTCGTCATCAGGCGGAGCGGCGGCCGCGGTCCAGCGAAGTATGGCTTGCCGTGACCCAGTACGACGGGGTGCAGATAGATTCGATACTCGTCGATCAGGCCAAGCTCGGTGAGACTTCGCGCGAGGTCCGGACCAGCAACCTCTATCTCCCCGTCGTACTCGGCCTTCAGATCGCGGATCGTGCCCTCGAGATTATTTTCGACCAGCGTTGCGTTTGGGCCAACGGACTTCAAGGAGCGCGAGACAACCCATTTCGGCTGCTTTCGCCATGCCGACGCAAAGGCTCGTTCCGCGGCACTCCACTCTAGATGCTCGTCGTCCCAGTAACGCATGACCTCATACATTCTGCGCCCGTACACGCTGCCCGACTGCGTCTGAGCTTCCCCGATGAAGTGCTGGAAAAGCACGGCGCTCGGCGCAAACTCCGTATGATCGACGTAGCCGTCGAGGGACTGGTTCATTCCGAACACGAGCTTAGCCATGCCTTTCCTCCCGTTCGACGATGTGCGCTGGCGTCTAACGCCCGAGTTCACCTACAAGGGAATCAAATAAGAGCGCCGCGCGAAGCGCGGCGCAATCCTCAGCTCCCTTGGGATCTTGTACCACTCCGGTGGACACTTGGTGACTAGGCCACTTGCCGCTCGAAGGCAAGTAGTGAGCGGTAGTGCAACGCTGAGTGGAGACGCACCGTGTTGTAGTACCGCATGTACGCCTGCAGCTCCCCACGAAGCGCTCCTTCGGTCGCATACTGACATCCGCGCGTCAGCTCCGCCTTGAGCGT
>JALYXJ010000037.1 GCA_030947165.1 Gemmatimonadota bacterium | reverse complement strand
GCCGATGAGAAAGTCGCCGACGAGCGCAAACATCGACGGCCGGCGTCCGAACCCCTGATGGTATTCGTCGAAGGCGAGTGCCGTCCGGGGCGCTGCGCCTCCCGCGCGCAGCCACTCCACCATGCGCATGGCGATCGCGTCCGCGCCCCACACGCAGCGACGGAGCACGTCGTTCCGCAGCAGATCCGGGTCCGTCAGCGCGATCACGCGTCCCTTCCCCAATGGAAAGCCGACGGCCGCGTGTCTCACCACGTCGCCCGACGTCGACGTCGCGCTCGCCAGTGGCGCGAACCATTGGTGGTCGGGTGTCTCGGCTCTGGTCCGCACAGCCAACAGATGCACGCGTCCGTCGATCCAGAGGGAGGGCGTGAGGTCGCGGCGGCCTCGACACCCCGCGGTGTCCTCGTCCGCCACGGCCAGCACGTCACCAGACCCTGCGCTCAGGATCCCGAGCGAGTCGCTGAGTGGGGAACGGCGATCGGACACGAGCAGCAGCGCGTCGCCCCCGCGCACCGTCTCGAGATAGGCATGCGCCTCGGTCTCGGTCAGCTCGACGCGCGGTGCGAGGAGCGCGTGAATCGTCGTGCCCGTCGCTGGGCCTGGCATCGGTGTGAGATCGCGTTGCGACACGGCGAAGCCGAACCGCCCGGCGGTCTCATACAGCGCCCGCGCGCCCATCGGCCCTGCGAGGTGCGATGACAGCCGTGCATCCCCACTCCGGCCCACGCTCTGTTCCGGCGTGAGCAGAGCGACCAGCACCATCACCGCGCCGACCACTGGGAGGACGACGCGCGGACGTGCCCACCAATCGCGGTTCGGCGTCGGCTGCGGGTCGCGTGTCGGCTCGCTCACGCCGCGCGAGCCCCACCCCGCGGCGCCAGCGGCAGCGCCAGCCGCCGGAGATCGTCGATCAGGATCGCGTCGCAGACGTCACGGCCGAATACGGCGGCGTCGAATCGACGGCTGAAGTCTCGAAACGGAGCGTGCGCCGCCGAGCGACGCGCGCGAAGCTCTCGTGCATAGTCGCCGCTCGTCTTCGAAGGATCCAGCCGGAGTCGCTCGGCGTGTGCGAGACTGGCGAGCACGCCATGGTAAAGCGCATGCGCCGCCTCCCCGTACCGCCCTTCGGCCGCCAGGCGCTCGGCCTGCAACCAGGGATCCTCGCCGGTAGTCACCCGCCCGCGATGCGCCACGCGGACGCTTTCGTCCCGCGCGCGCACCGAGAGGATGAGTCGCGCAACGACGAGCCCGATTAGTACAGCGGCGAGGCCGATCGCCGCGGTGCGGGCCAATCCCGTGCCGCGAATCTGCTGCAGGAGGCTGTGCAGCCACTCGTAGATCCACATGAGCAGCCGATCGCCGAGCGACTCGCGGAGCGAGCGCCGGAACGCGGCGCTGCGCCCCACTGCCTCCACCGTATCATGGACGGCGCCGGATGGCCACGTCCGCGGTGCGGCTTGCCAGAGCACGAACGCGCCCGTCGTCAACGCGCCGGCGTCGGTGCCGGCGCATCCGGTCCGAGCGCGCCCGTCATCAGCTCGATGTCCAGCCCTTCGCTCTGGATGCGCGCGTCGTAGTAGAGGAGCGTCTCCGTGATGGCGACCACCGGATACAGCATGACCGTTGCCACGCCGCCGCCCAGCGTCTGCAACACGAAATTGTCGGCGAGCCCGAACAGCAGCGAGACGCCGATCGCCAGCACCAGATAGATGATGCCCGCCAGGCCCAGCGTGTTGAGAATGTGCCACTTCCGCCCCATGGACAGCTCAGCCGAGCGCGCGAAGGCGCGCCCGATGCCGACGTCCTCGAGCACCACGGCTGCCGTGACGGCGAACGTCTGCGAGACGACGTAGAGCACCGGAAAGAGGAACAACATGAAGCCGATCATCACGTAGACGAAACGAATCAGGCCCGTGACGAGGATCCGCGGCAACCGCGGCAGCGCCCGTCGCACGGCAGTGCCGACGTCCACCTGTTCGCCCAGATACGCCTGCGATGCGCATACCATCAGCACGGCACTCATGAGCGTGAAGGTGATCCACGAGGCGAAGAACGACTGCAGGCTCGCGCGAAGCATCACCTGACCGGCTTCGACCGAGTCGGCGGCACCGCCCCGCAGGAGGCGCCGCAGGTCGCCGATCACGAGAAGCTGGACGATCAGCAGCGGCACGTACGCGATCGCCGCGCACATGACGAATTGCCCATAATGCGCTCGCAGGATCTGGAATGCGGCGTCCACGATCTCGGTCGCCGAGCGTGGACGAAGGGTGAGTATGGCCATGTCAGTCTCCCGGCGTGACCGAGGTCAACGGCGACCGTCGGTGCGGACTTGGCTCGCCCGTCACGAGCACGTCCAGCTCGCGCTCGAGCAGGTTCAGGTGGTAGTGCGTCCCCACGATGCCGACGCGCAGGTGGCTGAACGTCAGCTGCCGCCCCCGGTCGAGATCATGCGCGTTGTCGAACCGCACGGAGTCGCGGCCGTCCACGAACGTCACCCCTCCCGCGCCGACGACCTCGCCGAGATGGCCGCGTACGACGAGCGCGGTGTTCTCGTCGATCCCCAGCCCGAGCAGCTGTGGATTGCCGGCGATCACCACGAACAACCGCTGCAGCCGGCGCCGCTGCGAGAAGTGTGTGTCGATGATCGCCTCATACCCGAGCAGTCCGAACCCCGGGCCGATGTACTGCTCCACGATGTTGCCTTCCTCGTCGATCTCGCCGCCCGCCATCGTGAGCGCCGTGAGCGCGGCCGCCCCGGCACTCGTGCCGCAGATCACGCCGCCGCGGCGGTAGAGCTCCTTCATCGCCCCGCAGGTCCTGGTGCCGCTCAGCGTGGCCACGAGCTTGACCTGGTCGCCGCCGCCGAGGAAGACCGCGCCAGCCTCGGCGATGCGCGCCGCCGCTGCGCGGTCACTCCGCGGATCGTTGCGCTTCACGCGAGGAAAGCTCACATCCGTGATCCCCACCGACGCGAAGTCCCCGCGCCAGAGCTTGGCGCTGTTGTCCGGATTCGACGAGGCCTCCGTGATGCCCACCACCGGGCCTCCGACCGCGTGCGCCTCTCGGACGAAGGTACCGAGCGCTCTGCCGTCCGGGGTGCACGCGCCGCCAATGAGAATCAGCGTGCCCGCGGCCGGGATCTCGTGCGGCAGGATCGTCGGCGAGTCCACGCGCGGCAGCTGCGCCGGGAGGTCGCCATTCTGGCGCTTCACGATCCGCATTGGCTCCGGAGGGTGGCCGCGGCGAGCGCGGCCGCCACCTGTGGCGCAGGGGGCAAGGCGGGATCGAGCGCGCCGGCATCGTCCATCTCGCCGCATCCCTCGATGCGGATACGGCCGTCGCGCACCGAGGCGATGGCGCGCGCGAGCTTGCTGTCGCGCCGGGTGATCTGATCGTCCGTCGCGAAGATCGCGATCCGGCAGCCCGAATCACGCGCGTAATCCTGGATCTCCCACTCCTTGGCCGGACAGATCATCACCCCGTCCCGTTCCACGGCATCGGCCAGCACGTTCATGAGTCGAATGGCCCGTTCCTCTTCCTGATAGCGCGGTGGCACGTCGGCCAGCCGGGCGTCGAGTATGATCGCCATGCGCGATCGTGCGTAAGGTAACCCACACTGCAGCAGGTAGCCCGGCGACACGTCCACCACGATCGACGACGGATCGGCGAGCTGGTCGCGCAGGAGGCGTTGCGCCTCCGCACGCCCATCGCCGCCAGTCACGCCGCAAAGGACGCGGTGGTGCAAGGGTGGAGTATCGGGAGCGGTCCCGATGACCGTGAGCTCGGCGACAGCCGCATCCACCGAGTCGAGCGCCAGATCGAACGCCTGCTGAACGACCTCCAGGGCTAGCGCCGCCGCCCGAAGCCCGACCTGCTCGTGCCGATGCTCGAAGACCAGCGTGTACTCGCCCTCCACGTCGCCGCCGCGGGTCCGCCCGAACCCGACGTCGTGGCCCATCATCGTCTGCAGCTCGAGCGCGACGTGCTCGATGATGTGCGGGATGTAGGTGCCGCGCCGGAGCCGCACGACGAATCCCCCCCGCTCGCCAATCGAGCAGCGATGCTCGACGAGCCCTGGCATTGCTGCCAGCAGCCGTTCGGTGGCCCCGGGCACGTCGGCGGACGAGATGTCCTCGTATGCGCCCACCAGAAGGTCCATCCGCGTCACGGGACGCAACGACCAGTAGTTCTTGCCGCGCGTGGAGTGCAGCGCCGTCAGCCGCACTTCGGCCGCTGCCTCGGGCCGCACTGCCGGCACCGTCATGAGTTGTGCACGGTGCGCTTGCGCACGGCCGCGAGCGTCGACGGCACGCGGTCGGCGTGAATGACAAGCAAGTCGTCCTCACCGAGCAGGTCGAGGCCGTAGTTGATCGCCTCGTCTTCCTCGTACTTCACCTCGATCCGCGCCGGATCCAGCCCGCCGGCGATGAGCCCTTCGCGCAGCAGGCCGGCGATCTCCCCACGCTCGCGGCCCCGCCGATCGATGTCCTCCTTGAGGATGACGCGATCGAACCCGGCGCAGAGGCGGCCCGCGTCGCGGATGTCGTCGTCGCGCCGGTCGCCCGGCACCGTGAGCACGCAGTACCGCTTCGCCGCCGGCGTCCGGAACACGAACTCCACCAGCCCGCCGATCGCCGCCACATTGTGCGCGTAATCCACCAGCACACGTCCGCCGCTCCGCACGCGGATCATGTTCATGCGGCCGGGCGTGGTGGACGGCGAGGGGAAGAAAGACAGGAGGCCGGCACGAATGTCGTCGTACCGCATGCCCTGCACGTACGCCGCCGCCATCGCCGCCAGCACGTTCTCACGCTGGAACCGCGCCGTGCCGCTCACGGTGAGCGGGACGTCATGCTCCGCGGCGATCGGGATGCGCAGCCGCCCGCGCCGGATCACGAAGGTGCCCTGCTCCACCACCGCCGCGATGCCGCCGCGCGCCACGTGGTCGTTCACGAGCGGATTCTCGCCGAGCTCGCGAGACGAGAAGAGCACGAGGTCGGCGCCGGTGCGGTCCCGCAT
>JALYXJ010000021.1 GCA_030947165.1 Gemmatimonadota bacterium | reverse complement strand
GGTACGCCTTGGCCGGCCACTCACGGCAAGCGTTCGACGATGAGGCGCCCAGCAACCGTGCTAACGTTCCGGGTGCACAACTTTCACAAGCTCGCAGTGTGGCATCTATCGCGCGCACTCGGCTCCGACATCCATCGCGCGTGCGCAATTGTCACGCGGCCTGAGGGACGACTGATCACCGCGCGGCTTCGCCGGTCCGCGCTGTCCAATTGCCACAAACATAGCGGAAGGGTGCGGCGAGAACTCGCGCGCCGAAACGGTTCGCACCTGGAGATCGCCGCCGGATCAGCAGCCGAGACCGAACATCATCTGTTCGTCGCGATCGAGACGCAGGTACCCTGTACCGTGTACCCTGTACCAACCCGCGTGTCGTCGTTCAACGCCGTCGCTACTTCAGACGCCCCTTCAGCTCAGCATCCGTTCGATACTCCGGACCAACGGCGCGAACGACAACGGCTTTCCCGACACCCGCTGCGCCTGCTCGTGCGCCAGCTCCCGCTGCGCTTCGCCGAACAGCGACTGCACCACCCACGGCCCCGCGCGCGGATTGCGCCACCAGTCGGCGTCGTACCGCTCGACGAGCGTCTCGGCGATCAGCGCCTGGAGCTGCCACGCGCGGAGATAGCGCGCGGCATAGTAGCGCGGGTCCACATCCACGAACGCGTCCGCACCCACGTATTTGAAGCTCGTCGCCGTCGTCAACAGATCGACGTAGAGGTCGGGCATCGCGTCGAAGCCCTGGTCGCCGCCGTAGAGCTGCGTCTCGTAGATCAGCTTCGCCGCGTAGCGACGCAGGAAGTGCAGCTCCTCGAACCCGGCGTTCCGCAGGAAGCCCGGCGTCGCCTTCTTGTCCAGCCGCGTGTAGCGCTGGAGCCAGCCGGCGTCCTGCATGAGGTGATCGAAGAGCATCGCGTACCCTTCGGTCACCGAGTTGTCGCCCATCCAGCGGTACTCCATCGCGTGGTCGGGGCGCATGTACGCGAAGTGGAGCGCGTGCCCCAGCTCGTGCAGGAAGGTGTTCCAGTCAGTCTGGCCGCCGTGCGGGCGCAGGACGAGATACACCTCGTCGGGCACGCGAACGGGCGCGCAGAAGGCGCGGGAGCGCTTCCCTTCCCGCTCGCCGGTGTCGAACAGCACTCGGCCCCCGGCGTCGGGGTCGACCCCCATCTCGCGGACCTGGCGGCGGATGGACTGCTCCATCTCCCCGGCCGGAAAATACTGGTCGAACTCGCGCGCCCTGAACAGTGCCAGCGCGTCGGCGCGGGTCGCCTCGCGCGGCTCCATGCCGAGCCCCCGCTTCACGACCTCGGGATAGACCTCGTCCCACATCGCCTGCGTGTCGCGGAGAAACTGCGCACACTCCTCACCGAGCCCGCTGAGCGAGATGCCGCTCAGCAGCTCCCAGGTGGCATTGTAGCCGTTCGCCAGGCCGAGCGACTCGGTAATGTCGCGCTCGCGCTGGAGACGCTCGCGCCGAATCGGCGCCAGCTCGGCGTGCACGAGCGCGGCGCGCGCCGTCTCGATCAGCGCGCGGTCGCGCCGGTCGGTGCTGTTGCCGATCTCGATCGACGTGCGCTGATAGGGGATCTGGCGTCCGTCCGCGACGCGCACCACCGCGTCGCTCTCCCCCGCGATCTCGCGCTCGTCGAGCGGGGCGAGCTCGCGGCTGCTCTGCGACTCCACCTGCCAGTCGAGCAGCAGGCGCGACGAGCGCCGTTCCTCGCTCCCCTCGGCGCTGCCGACGAACGCCTCGCGCGCCGCCTCGAGCGCCTCCGGACCGAGGATGGACCTGTACATCGCATAGATGGGCTGCAGCTCGGCGGTAGCCTTCAATCCGCTGTGCGCCTCGTAATACTCGCGCGACAGCTCCTGCATGAACGCCTCACCTTCGCGACGCAGCCGCTCGATCGTCAGCGGCGCACTCATCCGGGGAGACGCTCCCGGAGGAATCCGAGCAGCGCGTCTGCGCTGATGCGGTCCTGCTTGAGGGTGTCGCGGTCGCGCACCGTCACCGTGCCGTCCTTCACCGAGTCCCCGTCCACGGTGATGCAGAATGGCGTGCCTACTTCGTCCTGCCGGCGATAGCGCTTGCCGATGCTCCCCGTCTCGTCGTAGTCCACCGGAAAGTGGCGGCGCAGCTCAGTGGCGATCCTGTGCGCCATCTCCGGCATGCCGTCCTTCTTCGTCAGCGCGAACACCGCCGCCTTGATCGGCGCGAGCGACGGATGCAGCCGCAGCACGGTGCGGCCCTCGTCCTCGCCCTCCACCGTCTCCTCACGGTAGGCGTTGACCAGGGCGGCCAGCGTCGTGCGGTCCGCGCCGACGGAGGTCTCGATCACGAATGGCAGATACCGCTTGTTGTTCGGCTGGTCGAAGTACTCGAGCTTCTTCCCCGAATACTCCTGGTGTCGCGAAAGGTCGAAGTCGCCGCGGTTGTGGATGCCTTCGATCTCCTGGAAGCCGAGCGTGCCGCCGAAGTCGAACTCGATGTCGAACGCCGCACGGGCATAGTGCGCCAGCTCGGAACCCTGATGCTGATGGTAGTTCAGCCTGTCCGGAGCCAGACCGAGACCCTGATGCCACGCCATTCTTTCTGCTTTCCAGAACTCGAACCACTCCATATCCGTCCCCGGCTCGACGAAGAACTGCATCTCCATCTGCTCGAACTCGCGGGTGCGGAAGATGAAGTTGCCGGGGGTGATCTCGTTGCGGAACGCCTTCCCGATCTGCGCGATGCCGAACGGCACCTTCTGGCGCGTGCTCTGCTGCACGTTCAGGAAATTCACGAAGATGCCTTGCGCCGTCTCCGGGCGCAGATACACGGTGGACGCGCTCTCCTCCACGGGCCCCATGAACGTCTTGAACATCAGGTTGAACATGCGCGGCTCGGTGAGCTGACACTGCTCGGCCTCGCCGGGATGCTTGCTCGGCTTCTGCGGACAGCGCGCGTCCTGCAGCTTGTCGGCGCGGAAGCGGCCCTTGCACGTCTTGCAGTCCACGAGCGGGTCGGTGAAGCCGGCGACGTGGCCGCTCGCTTCCCAGACTCGCGGATGCATGAGGATCGCTGCGTCGAGCCCTTCGACGTCGTCTCTCAGCCGGACCATGGCCTTCCACCACTGGTCCTTCAGATTCCTCTTCAGCTCGACGCCGAGGGGACCATAATCCCACACCGAGCCGGTGCCCCCATAAATCTCGGAGCTCTGGAAGATGAAGCCGCGCCGCTTGGTCAGCGACACCAGCTTGTCCATCACGTCGGGTTGAGTGCTGGCGGGCATCGTGCTGATCGAGATGGGCGTAGGAGCGCGAGGGGCGAAAGCTACTCAGGTATCCAGCTCGGCGCTCAGACGAGGCGGTGGCGGCACCGGCCGACCCAATAGCCGCGCAACGATCCGGTCGCCGTGAAAACGGCCGTTCTCGATGAACACCTTGTTCGCGTCGTAGCCGGCCACCACGACCCCGGCAATGAACAAGCCGGGCACAGCCGACTCCAGTGTATCCGGGTCGTGGCTGGGGATGCCCGTCGTGGCGTCGATCGGAACGCCGGCGTCACGCAGCAGGTCGGTGTTGGGCGCGAAGCCCGTCATGACATACACGAACCGCGCGACCACGCGCTCCTCCCCCTGCGGTCCGAGGAGTGTCACGATCCCCGGCTCGATCGTCGACACGTGGCTGTCCCAGCGCGCCCCGATCGCGCCTTCCTTGATCCGGTTCTCGAGATCGGGCAACACCCACGGCTTGATCTTCTTGTCGAAAGTCGGGCCGAAGTGCACGAGGGAGACGCGTGCCCCCGCCCGCCAGAGATCGAGTGCCGCCTCAGCCGCCGAGTTTCCTCCGCCCACCACCACGACGTCCTGGTCGAACGCGGGATGGCCTTCGCGATAGACGTGGGCCACGTGCGACAGCTCCTCGCCCGGAACGCCAAGCTTGTTCGGTGAGCCGAAATAGCCCGTAGCCACGACGACGGCACGCGCGCGCGTGTCGCTGCGCTCTCCTTCCAGCGTCTCCGATTGGACGACGAAGGCATCGCCAACCTTCTCAACCCGAGTCGCGCGCTCGTACTGCCGCACGTCGAGGGCGAAGTGACGAACGACGGCGCGGTAGTATGCGAGCGCATCCCGCCGCGTCGGCTTTTCGCTGGCCACGACGAACGGAATCCCGCCGAGCGACAGCTTCTCGGCGGTGGAGAAGAAGTTCACGTAATACGGGTACTGCGTGATGGTGCTGACCACGCAACTCGCGTCGAGCACGCGCGCCCTGAGTCCCGCCCGTTGCGCGGAGATCGCCGCCGCCAGGCCGCACGGCCCCGCGCCGACGATGAGCAGATCGAGATCCTTTGGTGCGGCTACAGGCATGTTGTCATCCCGCAGGAGCGAAGCGAGTGTGGGTGCCCTCTGGGCGAACTACTGTCCCTGCACTACAGCTGGCCACCGACGATGAGAGTGGATCCCGACACTCGTTCGCTTCGCTCGCTCCTGCGGGATGACATGGTTACAGCCCGATGATCTGATCCCGCCTCGTCCCTACCGACACGTACGTGATCGGCGCCTCAACGAGCGACTCGATCCGATCGAGATACCGCCGCGCCTGCGACGGCAGCTCTGCCAGCGTGCGCGCCGTCGCCGTGGACTGCTTCCATCCCTCGAACCACTCGTACTTCGGCACCACCTTCTCCAGCGCGATCAGATCGCTTGGGAACTCCTCGTGCAACTCGCCGTGGATCTCGTAGCCGACGCAGAGGCCGAGCGTGTCGAGCGTATCGAGGACGTCGAGCTTGGTCACCGCGAGATCGCTCAGCCCGTTGATCCGCGTCGCGTAGCGCACCACGAGCGCGTCGAACCAGCCGCAGCGGCGCGCGCGGCCCGTGGTGGCGCCGAACTCGTTGCCGAGCTTCCGAACCTGCGTCTGAAGTGGCTCCTCGAACTCCGTGGGCAGCGGCCCGTTGCCGACGCGCGTCGTGTAGGCCTTCACCACGCCGAGCACGCGATCGATGTCTGTCGGCCCGATGCCGACGCCAATAGAAGCGCCCCCCGCCGTGGTGTTGCTCGACGTGACGAACGGATACGTACCGTGATCGATGTCGAGCAGCGAGCCCTGCGCGCCCTCCAGCAGCACGGCTGCCTTGGACTTGACGGCGCGGTGCACGGTCAGGCTGACATCTTCGGCAAGCGGCAGCAGCCGCTTCGCCAGCCGCTCCAGCTGCGCGATGACGGCATCGGTGTCCACGCGCTGATCGGAGCCGGAGCGCGTGAGGCGCGAGCGGGCGTTCTCGGCGCCCTTCTCCACCACGTCGCGCAGCTTCTCGGGATGACGCAGGTCGAGCACGCGTACGCCGCGACGCGCGACCTTGTCCTCGTACGCCGGACCGATGCCGCGGCCCGTCGTACCAATCGCCTTGCTCGACGCGCTCGCGCCGTCCACGAGCTTGTGATAGGGCAGCACGAGGTGCGCACGCTCGCTCACATAGAGCCGGCCCTCCACATCCACGCCGGCCTTCACGAGGCCGTCGATCTCGTCGAACAGGGTGTCGGGGTCGAGCACGACGCCATTGCCGATGGCACAGCGCACCCCGGGATGCAGGATGCCGCTGGGGATCTGGTGCAGGACGAACGTGCGGTCTCCGAGATCCACCGTGTGCCCCGCGTTCGCGCCGCCCTGGTACCGCACTACCCAGTCGGCGCGCTCGGCCAGCACGTCCACCAGCTTGCCCTTGCCTTCGTCGCCCCACTGCGCGCCGACGACGACGACGACGTGCGATTCCGGACCGAACATGACGCTCCCGCTCGATAGACACAAAACGCCCCGCGAGGCGCGGGGCGTTGGTTCAATCTAGGGTTGGCGGGAGAATAGTCAACGAGAGCAACGGCCACTGAAGTACGCGGGTATACCAGTAGGCTGTACTCGGAATGGCATTCATGCCCTAACAACGCAGGGCCGCGTTTGGAAAGTCGGGTTGCCATGGTACAGGGCTGTCGGTGGCACTGCGACCGTTAGCGGGAGCCCGGTCAGAAGCGTCCACGAATTGGTGCGGCGAGTGCGCCATTCCGGGTACCAGGGACTGGTATACCCGCGTACTTCAGTGGGGCTATGTCTAAAAGATCGCCGAGAACAGGATCACCGCCGCCATTGCCAGCCCGATCGCCACCTTCATCGCCGCCGCGACCACGCGGCCGATCAGGGCGCCGGTCGCCACCTTGGTGGCGCCGCCGGCGTTGCCGCGCGAGAGCTCGGCGACGAACGCGCCGATGAACGCGCCGACGAACGCGCCGATCACCGAGCCCACGATCGGCACCGGCACGCCCATGA
>JALYXJ010000012.1 GCA_030947165.1 Gemmatimonadota bacterium | reverse complement strand
CGCCTGGTGTCGGCCGATGAGCGGCGTCTCCACCGTTCGCTCATCGCCGAGTGCCCGTATCCGGAACCGCGTGCCAGCGCTCGTGAGGGAGAACTCGGTGGCTTCACTCTCTTCCACCACGAGCCGCACCGGCGACGCACCGGCGGCGCGCGCGTCACGGGCCAGCCAGGCGCGTACCTCGGGATCGGGTTCTCCCACGACCGCCGGCACGCCCGCCTTGAAGATCCCGGCCTTCTCGCCAGCGATTTTCTCGAGCGTCGTCCCCAGGTACTCCATGTGGTCGAAGCCGATGGACGTGACGCCCGCAGCGATGGGTTGCACGACGTTGGTGGAATCCAGCCGGCCGCCGAGCCCCGTCTCCACGAGCGCCACGTCCGCGCCCACGCGCGCGAAATGGGCGAAGGCGAGCGCGGTCGTCGCCTCGAAGAAGGATGCGCCCAGCCGCTCGACGGCCGGCGTCCACAGGTCGATGAACTCGGTGACCTCTTCCTCGGAGATCGGGACCCCGTCCACCACGATGCGCTCGCGAAAGTCCACGAGGTGTGGAGAGGTGTACCTGGCTACGCGCAGGCCTCTGGCACGAAGGAGCGCGTCGGCCGTCGCCACCGAGCTGCCCTTCCCGTTCGTCCCGGCGATATGGATGACAGGGTAGCGCCGATGCGGATCGCCGAGTTCGGCCAGCAGCGCGTGGGTTCGCTCGAGCCCGAACTTGTACGCCCCGGTGGTGCGCGCGAACAGGTAGTCGAGCGCCGACGAATACCGGCTCAGGGCGACGCCCACCCCGTTGCAGCCGGACGGCCGCTCATGTGCCGCAACAGTTGACCGACCGTGTGCTTGAGCTCCCGGCGGTGCACCACCTGATCCACCATGCCGTGGTCGAGCAGGAACTCGGCCGTCTGGAAGCCCTCGGGCAGGTCCTGCCCCAGCGTCTGCTTGATGACGCGCGGCCCGGCGAAGCCGATCACCGCACCCGGCTCGGCAAGAATGGCGTCGCCCAACATGGCGTAGCTCGCGCTCACGCCACCCGTGGTCGGGTTGGTGAGCACCACGATATACGGCAGCCGGCGCTCGGCCAGCTGCGCCAGCACGGCGCTCACCTTTGCCATCTGCATGAGGGAGAGGACGCCTTCCTGCATGCGGGCGCCCCCCGACGCGCAGACGATGACCAGGGGATGCTTTCGCTCGAGCGACCGCTGGCCCAGCCGTGCGATCTTCTCGCCCACCACGGAGCCCATGGAGCCGCCCATGAAGGCGAAGTCCATCACGCCGAGGCTGGTCGGAAGTCCGTCGATCGTCCCCGAGGCCGCGAGGAGCGCATCGCCTTCGCCCGCGTTCGCCATGGCCTTCTTGATCCGCGCCGGATACTCCGGAAAACCGAGTGGATCAGTGGAGCGAAGGCTCAGCTCCAGCTCCTCCGTCGAATTTTCGTCGAGCAGGAGACTGCAGTAGTCGTTCGCGCGGATGCGGCGGTGATAGTCGCAGTTGGGGCAGACATTGAAGTTCCGGACGAACTTCTCGCGAATGTCGGTGTGTCCGCAGGCCTCGCACTTCTCCCACACGTCCGGAGGTATCTCGAGGCGCTCCCGCTGCGGGAGCCGCGGCTTCTTCTCCTTCTTGAACCAGGCCATGGTAGGACAATGTGACCGGAGTCACGCGCACGGGCAAGGGATCGACACGGGAGGGCGTGCGCTGGCTTCGGTTTGTCGGCTTTCGGTTTGTCGGCTTTCGGCTAGTCTCGGGAAGCTACTCATCCCCAGGTTGGCCGAACACCGAAAACCGAAGAGCGCTCCTTGACGTCCGCGCAGTCGTCAGTTGTCAGACCGCGAACTGTCCGTTCCGGCCCCCGCGGCCCTCGGCGGAGATGCGCACCAAAATGCCGATCGCCAGCCAGCTCGCGAGCATGAAGCTGCCGCCGTAGCTGAAGAAGGGGAGGGGAATGCCGGTGATGGGCATGAGGTTGAGCGTCATACCGACGTTCACGAGCACGTGCACGAACCAGCTCGCCAGGAGCCCGAAGGCCACGAGACTGCTGAATGAATCGTTGGCCCGTTCGGCGATCTTCGTCACGCGCAGGAAGAGCAGCAGGAAGAGCGTGAACGCGAGCGTGACGCCGACGAATCCCAGCTCCTCGCCCACGACGGCGAAGATGAAATCCGTATGCTGCGCCGGCAGGAAGGCAAGCCGCTTCTGGGTGCCTTGCGTGAATCCCTTGCCGAACCATCCCCCCGAGCCGATGGCGATCTGCGACTGGATGACGTGATACCCCGCCAGCCGGCGGTCGATGTCGGGATTGATGAACACGAGCAGTCGCTTCTGCTGATACGGCGCCAGCTTTTCCCAGATGATCGGCGACACCACGCCGAAGATCACGTTGATCACGACGAGGAAGATCCCCTCGAACATGTACGGCTTGTACCAGAGCACCAGCGCGATGAGGATGAGGAACCACGCGCCCCACAGCTTGGTGTTGAAGGCGAGGATCAAGCTCACTACCGGGCTCGCCACGAGCACCAGCAGCGGCCACGACACGCCGGACCAGAACAGCATTGCGAAGGCGAACCCCACGAAGACGATCCCCGTACCGAGGTCGGGTTGCTTCATGATCAACGCCCAGGGAATGCCGACCACGAGCGCGGGCTTCCACAGCTCGAGCAGCGACCGCGGCGGCTCCTTGTACGCCGACAGCACCTTCGCGAGCGCCAGCACCACCGTGATCTTGGCCAACTCGGACGGCTGGCCGATCCGGAAGCTGCCGATCGCCAACCAGCTCTTCGAGCTCGCCGCCGTCCCCGCCCCTTTGCCGATGAACAGCAGGAGCAAGAGCATGAAGATGGTGACGATATACATCGGCCACGTGAGCCAGTCGATCAGGCGCACCGAGAAGCGCGACACGGCGTAGGCGGCGCCCAGCGAGATCAGGAACCAGACGAACTGCAGCTTCCACAGCCGGGCCACGGCCGTCACGATATCCGTCTGACCGGCGGAGTAGACGATCGCGATGCCGAACGTCGACAGGAGCAGTGCGATGATGACCAGCGGCCAATCGATCGGGAAGCGACGGGTGCTCATCTCAGCCGTCGACCATCTGCTCGATGATCGGCGTCACCTTGAGGTAGGCGGCAATGATCTTAGAGGCGATCGCGGCCGAGCGCGTACCGTGGCCGCCGAACTCTAGCATGACGGCGACGACGATCTTGGGATCGTTCGCCGGCGCAAAGCCCACGAA
>JALYXJ010000492.1 GCA_030947165.1 Gemmatimonadota bacterium | reverse complement strand
TCGACCCGGTAGCTCAACTGGTAGAGCAACGGACTTTTAATCCGTAGGTCGTGGGTTCGAGACCCACCCGGGTCATGCGAGGAGACAATGACTACGATCCCCCGGCCAGCGGAGAACGCTGCGGCGGTCGCCTGAACGGAGCTCGAGTACATGCGTATCCTCGTCATCGGCGCGACGGGCACCATCGGCCGGGCCGTCGTCGCCGCCCTTCAGTCGCGCCATGAGATCGTGCTCGCCAGCCTTCACCGCGCGCCCGAGACGGTGGATCTTGCTGACGCAGAGTCCATCGACGCCCTTTTCCGGCGCGTGGGACGGGTGGACGCTGTCATCAGCGCGGCGGGTCAGGCGAAGTTCGCGCCCCTTCCGCAGCTGAGCGATGATGATTTTGGCCTGAGCCTCGGTAACAAGCTCATGGGTCAGGTCAACCTCGTTCGGCTGGCACAGGACTCGGTCGCGGATGGCGGATCGTTCACGCTCACGAGTGGTGTCCTCGCCCAGCAACCCATCCCCGGTAGCGCCGCGATCAGTCTGGTGAACGCGGGTCTCGAAGGATTCGTGCGCGCCGCCGCGCTCGAGCTGCCACGCGGACTCCGGGTGAACATCGTCAGCCCGCCCTGGGTAGCGGAGACGCTGACGGCGATGGGCAGGGATCCCTCAGCGGGACGTCCGGCCGCGGACGTGGCGCGCGCGTATGTCGCGAGTGTGGAGGGACGTCAGACGGGCGCGGTTCTCTCCCCCTGACCCCGGTGCCCTACCCCTGTTCGAGCAGAATCGAGCGGCCCCTTACGGACAGATCGCGATGCCTTCCGGCTGACCCGCTCCCACATCTCCGCCGATGTGAATCTGGCAGCTGTTGGAGGCGCCCTGGATTGTCGAATTGACTCCGACCGCAGACCATCCCTGCGCCGGGTCGAGGGTGGTGATCGTGACCGTCACGCCCTGGGAAGGCTTGAAGTTGAGCACGGCCTGATCCGTCGAGTACAGGCGCGTATCGGCGAAGTAGCTCTCTTCGACGGTGATGAGATTGCGAAGGTCCGACTTGATCACGGCAAAAGAGGCCTTGTCCTTCGAACTGCTGTACTTGAAGATGGCGATCGCGGCCAGGATGCCGATGATCACGATGACGATCAGCAGCTCGATCAGCGTGAATGCGCTGCGGGCCGTGGCGCGCATCGGAATCGACATGCGGTACCGCTCCTTCGATCCGTGGGGTGTGAGCAGGATGGCAGTCGGGAAGCCCCCGCGATAGCTGCTCCGAAGCAGACTGTTCGCGGGTCTCCCCTGTAACGGTCTGGGGCCGCGATGGCCCCGGGAGGGGGCGCGGGGCCAACCCGATGGCCCTCCCGAAGCCGGCTGTCAACCGGCTGGGGCCGCGAGGCTCTCCGTGGTCTCGGCGTCGAAGATGTGCAGCCGCTCGGGCGCGAAGCGGACGGCGATCGGGTCTCCCTGGGGAGGCATGCGGCGCGGCATTGCCCGGGCGGTGACCTCGACGGCTCCGGCGCTCGCGTACACCAGCATCTCGTTCCCCAACGGCTCCACCAGGTCGATGCGCATGGACACGTCCCCGCTCCCGGGCGCGTCCGACAGCTCCAGCTCCTCCGGACGGATGCCAAGAACAACGGCCCTCTCCGCGCGCCCGGCGAGCGCCGAGGCCCACCGACCGGGCAGCGGGAGCCGCATCACGCCGTCGTTCGCCCTGAAGTGGAGCTCACTGCCGCCCTTTCCACCGTCACCCTCCGCCCCGACCGGGCCTCGCACGAGCGTGCCAGTGACGAGATTCATCGGCGGACTCCCGATGAAGGTCGCGACGAAGGTGTTGCGGGGATTCGCGTACAGCATCATTGGCGCATCGATCTGCTGAACGTGACCGGCGTTGAGCACGACGATGCGGTCGCCGAGCGTCATCGCTTCCACCTGGTCATGGGTGACGTAGATCATGGTCGCGCCGAGCTGCTTGTGCAGGCGCGAGATCTCCCGTCGCATCTGGACCCGCAGTTTGGCATCGAGGTTCGAGAGCGGCTCATCGAAGAGAAAGACCTGGGGATGTCGGACGATCGCCCGTCCTACTGCAACCCGCTGCCGCTGTCCGCCCGACATGTGGCGAGGCTTCCGCTGGAGGAGATCCTCGATTCCGAGGATGGCCGCCGCCTCCCGGACGCGGGTCTCGATCTCAGGCTTCGGCATCCGCCGCAGCGCGAGCGCGAACGCCATGTTGTCGTAGGCCGTCATGTGCGGGTAGAGCGCGTAGTTCTGGAAGACCATCGCGATGTCACGCTCCTTGGCCGGCACGTGGTTCACCACCCGGTCGCCGATCAGAAGCTGCCCTCCCGAGATGGACTCGAGACCGGCGATCATCCGCAGCGTCGTGCTCTTGCCGCATCCCGACGGACCCACGAGGACGACGAACTCTCCGTCGGCCACCTCCAGATCCACGCCGTGCACGGCCACCTGCTCGCGGCTCCCGTCCCGGTATATCTTGCGAACGCCCTGCAGGGTCACGCTGGCCATGAACCACCGCCACGATGAATGAGTCGTTCCGTTTTCCCGAAGGCTTTCTCTGGGGAGCGTCCACATCCGCGTACCAGATCGAGGGCTCGCCCCTCGCTGACGGCGCGGGCGCGAGCAACTGGCACCGCTTCTCGCACACCCCCGGGCGCACCTTCGAAGGCCAGACGGGCGACATCGCGTGCGACCACTATCGGCGCGCCGACGCCGACGTCGCGCTCATGTCGGAGATCGGATTGAGCGCGTACCGGTTCAGCATTGCCTGGGGTCGCATCCTGCCGGAGGGCACCGGCCGCGTCAACCCGGCTGGGGTCGCCTTCTACGACCGGCTGCTGGACCTTCTTCTCGAGCGAGACATCCGTCCCATGGTGACGCTCTACCATTGGGATCTTCCGGCTGCACTCGACGATCGCGGCGGATGGCTCAATCGTGACATTGCCGACTGGTTCTCGGAGTACGCACGCGTCTGCTTTCGCGCGTTCGGCGACCGGGTTCCCATGTGGGCGACCATCAACGAGCCGTGGGTGGTGATGGATGGCGGTTACCTCAACGGAGGACTGGCCCCAGGCCACGTGAGCGCGTACGAACCGCCGCGCGTGACGATCAATCTCATGCGGGCGCATGGCGCTGCGGTGCAGGCGTATCGTGTCGAAGGATCCCAGCAGATCGGCCTGGTGGTGAATCTCGAGCCCAAGTATCCGGCCAGCAACAGTGCCGAGGACGGGGCTGCGACCGCACGAGCGGATGCGTACATGAACCGCCAGTACCTCGATCCGGCGCTTCTGGGCTCCTACCCTTCGGAGATGCGGGACATCTTCGCCGACGCGTGGCCGCACGTCTCCGACGCGGACCTCGCCCTCGCGCGGCAGCCGATCGATTTTCTGGGCATCAACTATTACACGCGGAGTGTGACCCGACACGCGCCGGAAGCGTGGCCCCTCCAAGCGGCGGTGGTGCGGCAATCCCAGGCGGCTCACACCGAGCTTGGGTGGGAGGTCGTGCCGGACGCGCTCACGCGCGTCCTGCTGTGGGTGCGAGACCGCTACGGCGCGATTCCTCTCTACATCACCGAGAACGGCGCCGCCTTCTACGATCCGCCCCAGCCCGTCGACGGCATCGTCGAGGATCCGCTCCGCGTCTGGTACTACCGCGAGCACCTCCGAGCCGTGCACTCGGCGATTCGTCAGGGGGCCGATGTCCGCGGCTACTTTGCCTGGTCGCTGCTCGACAACTACGAGTGGAGCCACGGGTTCTCCAAACGATTCGGCCTCGTCCATGTGGACTTCCACTCGCTCGCGCGCACGCTCAAGCGGAGCGCTGCCTTCTACTCTGATGTGATCCGGAGCCACGGCGCGATCCTTGGCGGACCCTGAGGGCGACGGCAGCATTCAGCTCGTCTCCAGGCGCGAGACATAGCGGAATCCGGCGTCCGCGCCAAGCAGCACTGTCACCGAATGTCGCCGGTCATCGCTCGAGAGAGGGATGACGACCGCGCCATTTTCGATCGCCAGCTTCCGCCCGTCGAGCGTCGCGCGGGTCGCATTGCCACCCGTTTCGCGCCGCACGTCGATGTCGTACACCGCCTTACTGGCCGGCATCGCGTAGACGACGCGGAAGCCCGTCCAGCTCGCGGGGATGCACGGGCGGAGGAGCATCCGCGCGGCACCTTCCCTCCGCACGCCGAGGATGGACTCGAGTGCAACACGGTACATCCAGCCCGCGGATCCGGTGTACCAGGTCCACCCGCCGCGACCGATGTGGGGCGCGACGCCATACACATCGGCGGCGATGACGTAAGGCTCCGTCTGGTACACGGAGATATCGGCGGGGCTCCCGCCACGCCGAACTGGGCTGAGCATCTCGAGCAGCCGTGCTGCGCGCTCGCCGCGCCCCGCCTCGGCGAGAGCCCGCACGCCCCAGAGGGCGCCGTGAGTGTACTGACCACCGTTCTCGCGCACCCCGGGCAGATATCCCTTGATGTAACCAGGATCGTGCGCCGTTCTGTCGAATGCCGGAGTGAGAAGACGAATGATTCCGGCCGCTTCGTCTACCAGCTCACGCTCCATGGCATCGAGTGCACGCTCCGCCCGCTCTTCGGGTGCCGCTCCCGAGATCACCGCCCACGCCTGCGCGATGGTGTCGATGCGGCACTCGCCGTTCTCGGCCGACCCCAGAGGCGTGCCGTCGTCGTAGTAGGCGCGGCGATACCACCCGCCATCCCAACCGGCATCGTTGAGTGCGCGTCCGAGCTTCGCGCGATAGTCGCGGTAGCGTGACGCACGAGCGACATCTCCGCGCGACTCGGAGAGCGGGATGAAGTCGTCCAGGATCTCGAAGAGAAAGAAGCCGAGCCAGACGCTCTCCCCTCGCCCCTCGCGCCCAACCCGGTTCATCCCGTCGTTCCAGTCGCCGGTGCCCATCAGTGGCAGGTCGTGCGCACCGCGAGTGAGCGAGCGGTCGAGAGCCAGGCAGCAGTGCTCGTAGACGCTGGCACGCCGGCCGGAGAGCTCCGGCGTGACCAGCATCTCATCCTCACCGGGCTCGAGAAGCGCCGCCTGGACGAAGGGCGCATCCTCGTCGAGCACCGATCGATCCCCGGTGTGGGCGACGTAGAAGGCGGCGATGTAGGGAAGCCAGAGCAGATCATCGGCGAAGCGCGTGCGCATCCCTCTGTCTCCCGGCGGATGCCACCAGTGGAGCACATCACCTTCGACGAACTGGTGACCGGCGTGGAGCACGATCTGCGCGCGCGTGAGCGCCGGCTCGAGGTGGATGAGGGCAGCGGCGTCCTGGAGCTGGTCGCGAAAGCCGAACGCGCCTCCCGACTGGTAGAAAGCGGATCGTCCCCACACGCGGCAGCTCAGGTTCTGATAGGCGAGCCAGCCATTCACCATGAGATCGAGCGCGGGGGCCGGAGTGGTGACCTGCACTCGGCCGAGGAGGGCGCGCCAGAAGGACCGTATCTGGTCGAGCGCCTCGTCGGCGGCATCCGGGTCGCCGTAGCGCATGAGCAGAGTCCGCGCCTGGTCGGCGCTGTCGGCCTCACCGAGGAGTGCGACGATCTCGGCGGTCTCGCCAGGCGCCAGAAGAAGCGGAAGCTGAAAAGCGGCACACGGGTCGGCGAGCTGGCCCACGTGCCCGTCGAGGGGCGCTTCCGTGCCGAGCGCGAGAGGGGAGGCGACGCTTCCGAGCTTGCCGAGAAACGCGGTGCGATCGGCCGTGACGCTGACGCGGCCGCTCGCAGCCGGCGAGACAAGGCTGGCGAATGCGACGCGGTGGCCGAAGTCCGTCCGTGCCGGGTTGGTGGCCAGCAGCGCATCCGTCATCCCGTCGATCTCGGTGACGATGTCGGGAGCGGTGATCCAGGGATGTCCGCCGAGCACCCACTGCAGATAGAAGAAAGTGGAGAGCCGGCGAGGACGCTCGGCGCGGTTGGTTAGCGTGATCCGAACGATCCGGAGAGGGTCGTGACGAGGGACGAAGGTGACGACCTCCTGGTCGAGCTCCCGGCTTGTCAGTCGCCACCGTGAGTAGCCGAATCCGTGGCGCACCTCGTACTCCTCGGGGGCCGGCGCCGGGCCGGGGGTCGGGCTCCAGAAGACGCCTGCGTCGTCGTCGCGAAGGTAGAGTGCATCGCCGTGGGAGTCCGATACCGGATCGTTGAACCAGGGAGTGAGGCGATTCTCCCGACTATTGCCGCTCCAGGTAGTGGCCGCTCCGCTCTCGGAGACGACGAATCCCGTGGTCTCATTGGCGATGACGTTGGTCCAGGGGAGGGGCGGGCGCGCGGGACCGTGCGGGGAGGGTGGGAGGCGGATCACATATTCGGTTCCGTCGGCGGTGAAGCCTCCAATGCCGTTGTCGGCGAGCAGGACCTCCGTTGGGTGGCTGCCCGCGGTTGGCGTTGGGC
>JALYXJ010000471.1 GCA_030947165.1 Gemmatimonadota bacterium | reverse complement strand
CCACGACGCTGAACGTGTTCATGAACGTGGAGATCCTGCCGTCGGGCGAGCTCCGGATCGGGCCTCCCAAGTCGCGGGCCGGCGACCATCTGCTGTTGCGAGCGGAAATGGATCTCATCGTTGGAGTCACGGCCTGCTCGGCCGAGCTCTCGAACAACGGCAGCTTCAAGCCGATCGACGTCGAGGTGTACTCGGCTCCTGCGCCAGTGAGTGCCGGGCCGAGGCGAGACGTGCACGCAGCACCCGTGTCGGCGTAGCGGCGTGCCGAAGCACGGTGCCGCGATAGGGAACGCCACCCAACAGCAGGCGCGACCCGACCGCGAGCCAGCTGCAGACGGCGCGCTCAGCCACCCACGCCGGCGCCCAGAGCGGAGTGCTCCGCGAAAACACCGCCGCGCCGCCGGCCCGGCGGCGCCCCAGCTCGGCCACTCCCGCGATGACGAGCGCCCCACCGGCGAGCACCGACCAGCCGATGGTCGCCACGCCGACCGCGGCGAGTGGCAGAACGGAAAGCTGCACAGCCAGCCGGCCGGGACGGGCAAGCTCGTCATAGGCCTGCCGCACCCGCTGCGACCAGAAGTGTGTCGATGTGGACGGTCGCCGCTCCACCAGCGTATGGAGCAGCACCGCCTCCCGTCCACCAGCCGCGAGCACGGTGCGCACGAGCTCGAGGTTCTCGAACATCGCGCGTCCGTCGTAGCCGTTGGTTGCGCGCAGCACCGAGCGTCGGACGCCCAGTGTACCGGGCCAGTCGCCACCGGTCATGCGATTGAGCAGCATGCGCCCAGTGTCCCAGCGCGCGTGGCAGGGAAGCGGCGAGAAGTAGTTCTGTGGGCGCACCACGTGGCTCGTGCCGAGCGCTTGGGCGACCTGACGCAACGAGTCGTCGGCGTATCGGACGTCGTCGTCGGCAACGATGAGCCGCTCGTGCGAGGCCAGACGCACGCCGGTGAGCACGCCGCCCACCTTCCCCATCGGTGTGGCGAGATCGGGTGCGGGCGGCACGTGACGCACCACGTCGCCCCACACACGCGCGTGCTCGCGGAACACCGCCGGCCCCGAGCCGTCCACCACGATCGTCTCGGCATGCCGCGACAGCCATTGGAGGTACGCGGTCAGCTCGCCGTCCGACTGCGCGGTCGCGGCCTTGATCGGGAGGATGTAGGTGATGCGCTCGTCGTCGTGCGCCATGGAGGCCGGGAGGGCAACAGCCATGCCCGCCCCGGGTGCTGTCGATGACGGAGCGTGTGGCGCCACTCGGCCCGCTGGGCGATCTGCCACCCGACGTCCTTCGCCGCGAGCTGCATCGCATGGCCGACTGGGTCGCCGACTATCGCGAGTCGATCGCCTTGCGATCGATCGTTCCCGTAGTCCAGCCCGGTGACGTGACCGCCGGCCTCTCGGCGCAGGTCCCCGAGCAGCCCGACTCGCTGTCGCAGGTACTGGGCGATCTCGACGCCGTGATCATGCCGGGGATCGTGCACTGGGGACATCCTGCTTTTCTCGGATACTTCGGAAGCACCAGCAATGGCCCCGCGCTGTTGGGCGAGATCGCGGCGGCGGCGTTGAACGTCAGCGCGATGACGTGGCGCACTTCACCGGCTGCGACCGAGCTGGAGACGGTGGTGCTGCGGTGGATTCGCGAGCTCGTGGGTCTGCCCGACGCGTTCACCGGCGTGGTGTACGACACCGCGTCGGTAGCTGTGCTGCACGCGCTCGCCGCAGCGCGGGAGATGGCATCGCCCAGGGTGCGCGCTCATGGCATCGCCGGCCGCGACGACGTGCGGGTGCAGCGGGTCTATGCGTCCGATCAGGCGCACAGCTCCCTCGAGAAGGCGATGATCGTGTTGGGACTTGGCGAGGAGAATGTCGTTCGACTCCCCAGTGACGACGCCTTTCGGCTCGACGTGGACGCGCTGCGGGATACCGTGCAGGACGATCGCCGTCGTGGACGTCAGCCATTGGCGGTGGTGGCCACGGTGGGTACGACATCGTCGGCAAGCGTCGATCCCCTGGAAGAGGTCGCCGAGCTGTGCGCGGCCGAGCGGCTCTGGCTGCATGTGGACGCTGCGTACGGTGGCGCGATCGGCGTGCTTCCCGAGGCGCGGCATCTGATGAAGGGCGTGGAACGCGCCGACTCGGTAGTGGTCAACCCGCACAAGTGGTTGTTCGTGCCCCTCGACTTCAGCACGCTCTACGTGCGAAAGCCCGAGGCGCTCCGTGCCGTGTTCGCCCTCACTCCAGAGTATCTGCGCGGCGACGCCGCCCCCGGAAACGAGAGCTCGGCAATCGACTACATGGACTACGGCATCCAGCTCGGGCGCCGCTTCCGCGCGCTCAAGGCGTGGATGGTCCTCCGCTCGTTCGGGCGCTCAGGCATCGCGGCGCGCGTGCGCGAACATTGTCGGCTTGCCGGCGTGCTCGCGGGATTCGTGCGCGCGGAGGCGAGCATGGAGATCGCGGCGCCGCCGAGCATGAGTGTCGTCTGCTTCCGCTGTGCACCGGATGACCTGAGCGCGGACAGCGTGGACGAGCTCAACGTCGCCATCGTGGAGGCGGTGAACGTGTCCGGAGACGCATATCTCACCCACACGCGGCTCCGCGGTCGCACCGTGATGAGGATCGGATTCGGGAACGTCCTGACCACGGAGGAACATCTCGCCACCGCGTGGTCGCGCGTTCTCGCCGAGCGCGATCGGCTGCTGGATCTCCGCGGCGGCGCGGGGTAGGATGATGCACCCCCCCTCGATTCCGCTAGCTTTCCCATATGACCACACCCGACTGCGGCGGCTGCCCGCTGCACGATGATGGAGCACGCTCCCCTGAGCGGCGGGAGTTTCTGCGCGTCGCCGGCCTGGCGCTGGCGTCGCTCTCGATGCTCGGGCTCGGAGCGGACAGGGCCGCCGCGCTGCCGATCCGCGTCATGCACGTGCTGGGTGCACGGCGGGGCGACCGCGCGGCGGAGAAGCGGTATCCGATCCCCGCGGCGGACGTGGTGTCGATCGACCGGGACAACTCGGTGATCATCGTGCGCTCGGAAAACAGGGTGTATGCGTTCGCGCTCTCGTGCCCGCATCAGAACACGGCGCTGCGCTGGGATGCGGAGGATCGGCAGTTCCACTGTCCGAAGCACAAGTCGCGCTACCAGGTCGACGGCACGTTCATCGAGGGGCGCTCGACGCGCGACATGGATCGCCTGGCCGTGCGCCGCGACGGCGGCGAGCTGGTCGTGGACGTGGACACGCTCTATCAGGAGGATCTGAACACCGCGCAGTGGAAGGCGGCGTTCATCGCCGTCTGAGTCGCGGGGGCACGTGTGGTCCCGACGCGCGGAGCGGCTGGCAGGGGCTGGTACGGTCCTTGACCTCTGCGGCGACCATGCCCCAGCGATGGCCTGACCGACTCTGGATCGTTCGCCACGGCGAGAGCGCCGGCAACCTCGCGCGCGACGCCGCGATGACGGCCGGCCTGCATGTGATCGATGTCGCCGAACGGGACGTCGACGTTCCGCTGAGCCCGACGGGGGAGCGACAGTCGGAGGCGCTGGGTCGGTGGTTCGCAGCCATGCCGCGCGAGGCGCGCCCCAACGTGGTGCTCACGTCGCCCTATCTGCGAGCCCGTCACACAGCCGCCATGATTCAGGAAGTCGGCGGGATCGAGCCTGGCGCGGTGAGCATCATCGATGAGCGACTGCGCGAGAAGGAGTTCGGCATGCTGGATCGGCTGACTCGCCTCGGCATCGAGGAGCGGTTCCCGGAGCAGGCCGCGCTGCGGTTCCGGCTCGGCAAGTTCTACTACCGTCCGCCGGGCGGAGAAAGCTGGTGCGACGTGATCCTTCGTCTCCGCAGCGCGTTCGACACGGTCAGTCTGCATCACAGCGGACCGGACACGCGGGTGCTGGTCGTCGCCCACCAGGTGATCGTGCTCTGCGCGCGATACCTCCTCGAGGGGATGACGGAAGACCAGATCCTCGCGATCGATCGGGCGGGGGACGTCGCCAACTGCGGCGTCACGGCGTACTCGATGGATTACGATCGTGGCGAGAACGGCGAGCTGCAGTTGCGGACGTACAACTTCGTCGCGCCGCTCGAGGCGGCGGGCGCGCCGGTGACGACGAAGCCGGATCCGCCGGTCGCATCGCGGTGAGGAAGACGATCGACGTCACACGAGCCCTGCTCCGGCGCATCCCGCTGCCTCAGCCGGACGCGGGGAGCGACAAGGATGCACGCGGTCGCGTGCTCGCGATGGGTGGCAGCGCGCAGACGGCGGGAGCGATCCTGCTAGCGGGCGTCGCGGCGTTGCGGGCGGGTGCCGGCAAGCTGCAGCTGGCGACGGTGCGCACCAGCGCGGCCGCGCTGGGCGTGGCCGTGCCGGAGTCGCTCGTCGTCGCGCTTGCGGAAGGTCGGGCTGGTGAGATCGCCGGCGACGCGGCGGGCCGCACGCTGTCGCGATGGATACCGGATGTGGACGCCCTGCTGATCGGGCCCGGCATGTCGAGCGATCGCGCGGCGCTCGTAGTGCTGCGAGCGCTCGTCCCGCGGCTGCACGCCGATGCGACGCTGGTCCTCGACGCCGCGGCGATTCTGGCGTCCGCCCGCGCGACTCGATTGCTCCGGCATCTGGGCCGCGCGGTGCTCACCCCGCATGCCGGCGAGATGGCATCACTGCTCGGGATCGAGAAGGAAGCGGTCGAGGACGATCCGGCGACCGTCGCGCGGGAGGCCGCAGCGCACCTTGGGGTGGTGGTGGCGCTCAAGGGTCCGGAGACCTGGATCGCCGAGCCGGACGGAACGCTGTATCACTACTCAGGCGGCTCGGTGGGCCTGGCCACCTCCGGCTCGGGTGACACGCTCGCCGGCATCGTGGCCGGACTGGCGGCGCGAGGCGCTTCGGCGGCGCACGCTGCGGTGTGGGGCGCGTACCTGCACGGCGCGGCCGGTCAGGCGCTCGCACGCCGCCTCGGACCGATCGGGTATCTCGCGCGGGAGCTGCTCGACGAGGTGCCGGGAGTG
>JALYXJ010000469.1 GCA_030947165.1 Gemmatimonadota bacterium | reverse complement strand
CCGCCCCCCCGAACAGCACCAGATTGCGCGTGAACGCCTTGCGCACGGGAGCCGGGGGCGCACCGCGGTCGATGCGCAGCTTGGACAGGTCGGCGGGAGCAGCCATTGGGCGAATCTACGGTTCAATGGGGCATGTCGCGAGACGTGGGACGAACCGTTACCTG
Organism: Gemmatimonadota bacterium; assembly: GCA_030947165.1. The sequence goes on along the minus strand of JALYXJ010000469.1, from coordinate 2,914 downwards.
CGTCCCTGGCGGCCGGGAGCGGGACCCTCTTTCCCTCGACTCGCCAACGCCGTTGCACCAACGCATATTCGCCCTCTGCCAGCCACCTGGCTGATCCGCCACCGTCAGCGAAAGGAAGGAATCGATGCAGTCTCCGGAGTACGATGCGATCGTCGTTGGGTCCGGAATCTCGGGCGGCTGGGCCGCGAAGGAGCTCACCGAGAAGGGACTCAAGGTGCTGCTGCTCGAGCGAGGTCGGAACGTCGAGCACGTCAAGGACTACGTGAACGCCACCAAGGCGCCCTGGCAGTACCCGCACCGTGGCGGCCGCACCAAGGCGATGGAAGAGCAGTACCCGGTGCTCAAGCGGGATTACCCGCTCAACGAGAAGAACCTCGCCTTCTGGGTCAACGACAAGGAGTCGCCCTACACGGAAGTGAAGCGCTTCGACTGGTATCGCGGATACCAGGTCGGCGGCCGCTCGCTCCTGTGGGGACGCCAGAGCTATCGCCACAGCGATCTGGACTTCACGGCGAACGCGAAGGATGGGGTCGCGATCGACTGGCCGATCCGCTACGCCGAGATCGCGCCCTGGTACGACCACGTCGAGAAGCACGCCGGCATCTCCGGCTCCCTGGAGGGATTGCCACAGCTCCCCGACGGCCAGTTCCAGCCGGCGATGCCCCTCAACTGCGGTGAGGAGCTCGTCGCCGGCAAGTTGAAGAGCCTGTACGGCGGGCGCCGGCGCATCATTCCGGGACGGACGGCCAACGCGACGAAGCAGCTCGAGGGGCGGAATGCCTGCCAGTATCGCAACGCCTGCTGGCTCGGCTGCCCGTACGGCGCGTACTTCAGCACGCAGTCGTCCACGCTGCCGGCGGCGGCCAAGACCGGACGCCTCACGCTGAAGCCGTGGGCGATCGCGACCGAAGTGCTGTACGACAAGAACACCAAGCGCGCCACCGGCGTGCGCGTGCTGGATGCGGTCACCGACCAGCGCATCGATTACAAGGCCAAGGTCATCTTCCTCTGCGCCTCGACGCTCAACTCGACCTGGCTGCTCATGCAGTCGGCCACCGACCTGTGGCCGGGCGGTCTCGGAAGCAGCTCCGGAGAGCTCGGGCACAACCTGATGGACCACCACTTCCGGTGTGGTGCCGAGGGCGAGATGGAGGGCATGGAGGACAAGACCTACTACGGTCGGCGCCCGACCGGCTTCTATATCCCGCGGTATCGCAACCTGTTCGGCGACAAGCGCGACTACCTGCGCGGCTTCGGCTACCAGGGAAGCGCTGGCCGCCAGGGCTGGTCGCGCGCGGTGGCTGAGCTGGGTGTCGGCGGAGCGTTCAAGGACGAGATGGCGCAGCCCGGCAAGTGGACGATCGGCGCGACCGCGTTCGGCGAGATGCTGCCGAATCACGAGAACAAGGTGTCGATCGATACCGTGAAGAAGGACAAATGGGGCCTTCCGGTGCTCAAGATCGACTGCGCCACCGGCGAGAACGAGCGCCTGATGCGGCGGGACATGATCCTCGACATGGCCGAGATGCTCGAGCAGACGGGGATCAAGAAGGTGCGGACGTACGACAACGAGTACTTCCCCGGCATGGGCATCCACGAGATGGGCACGGCCCGCATGGGGAAGGACCCGAAGACGTCCGTGCTCAACTCGCACAACCAGGTGTGGGACGCACCGAACGTGTTCGTCACCGACGGCTCGTGCATGGTGTCGGCCGCCTGCGTGAATCCGTCGCTCACCTACATGGCGCTCACGGCCCGTGCCGCGGACTTCGCGGTGAACGAGCTCAATCGCCGCAACCTCTGACAACCCCGACGATCATGTCTTCGATCACGGAGCAGGACCTGATCACTCGCCGCGAGGCGATCCTTCGCGTGACCGCGCTGCTCGGCGGCGTGGCACTGGTGGGGGGCAGCGGCTTGCTCACGGCCTGCAGCAAGGACAGCAGCTCGTCGCTCGCGAGCGGCGCGACCTTCACGGCTGACGACGCGGCGTTCCTCGACGAGGTGGCAGACACCATCCTTCCCACTACCAAGACGCCGGGCGCCAAGGCCGCCGGCGTGGGACCGTTCATGGCCCTCATGGTGACGGACTCCTATTCGCCGGCGGACCAGAAGATCTTCCGCGACGGGATGCGGGCGCTGGACGACGCGAGTCGAAAGGCGAACAACGTGGGATTCGTGAAGGCGACGCCCGAGCAGCGTCTCGCGCTGCTTCAGCAGCTCGACCGCGAGCAGAAGGCCCAGGCCGACGCGCGCGGCGCGAGAGCCAAGGAGAAGGCGCGCATCAAGCTCGACGCGATGCGAGTGCCGGCGACAGCGGCCGCCAAAGCGGCCCCAGCCGAGGAGAAGCGGGGCGACGCCTATTTGCCTGACCAGCGGAAGGAGAACACCCCCGCCGCGACCGGTACCAACCCCGCTCCGGCGATCACGGACGAGCCGCCGACCCACTATTTTCGTATGATGAAGGAGCTCGCGCTCCTCGGCTACTTCACCTCGGAGATCGGCTGCACCCAGGCGCAGCACTACGTGGAGTCGCCGGGCCGCTTCGACCCGTGCGTGCCGTATGTGAAGGGCGACCCCGCTCAAGCGTCGCACGCCTAGAAGCACAGCTGGGAGGACACATCATGACGACAACAGCCATCCGCCACATCGCCTTCGTCCTGAGCCTCGCCACCGGCGTGTCCGCCTCGTCGGCCAGCCGCAGCGCCGCTCAGTCCACATCGCCCGCCCAGCCGGCCACCAGCCAGCAGGGTAGCGTCGCAGCCATCGCACGGGCGAAAGCCGACAGCGCGCGCTATCCCTACACGCAGGCCGACATCGACTTCATGTCACACATGATCGGCCACCATGCGCAGGCGATCGTGATCTCGAAGTGGGCACCGACGCACGGCGCGAGCCCGGCGGTGCTCAGACT
>JALYXJ010000466.1 GCA_030947165.1 Gemmatimonadota bacterium | reverse complement strand
CAGTCTTCCAGCCGCGATCCCCACGCTCATCCACCAGCTCGGCGACCCGCGCTGGCACGTGGCGCGCAACGCCGCCACGCTCCTGGGCGAGATGCATGTCGCCGAGGCCGAGCGCCCGCTCGGAGTGTTGTTGAACCATGACGACGAGCGCGTGCGGCACGCGGCCATCGGATCGCTGATGCGGCTCGGCACCCCGAAGTCAATGGAGACCATCCAGGAGGCGTTCCGGGACAAGGCGCCGCAGATCCGGATGCAGGCCGCCGCGGCGCTCGCGACGCGCACGGACGTGCGCACCGCCGCACTGCTGCTGCGCGCCCTGGATGCCGAGCAGGACGACGAGGTGGCGGCCGCCTTCCTCATCGCGCTGGGTCGTCTCGCCACTGGCGACGCCGTCGATCGGCTGATCGCCACGGCGGAGGCCGATCGAGGTCTGTTCCGCAAGAAGCCCGTCGCGCTGCGCGTCGCGGCCGCTCAGGGACTGGCGGAGGCGGGCACGCCGGAAGCTCTCGCGACGCTCAAGGCACTCCAGACCGACAAGGACGAGGACGTGCGCGCGACTGCCGCATACGCCCTGGGCCGCGTGGCACGCTCAGCGCGCCGTTAGGTCCAGCTTCGGGGTCACGGCGCGGCAGAACTCCGCGATCAGCGTGGCGGCGTTGTCCACGTCGGCGAGCGACACCATCTCGTTGGGCGAGTGCATGTAGCGGTTGGGAATGGACACGAGCGCCGTGGCCACCCCTTCGCGAGCGATGTGGATCGCGTCGGCGTTGGTGGAAGTGTCACGGCCGACCGCATGCACCGAATGCGCGATGTTGTGCGTCTTCGCCGTGTCGCGAAGCAGCTTGTGCACCACGGGCGAGATCAACGCGCCGCGGCTCAGGATCGGTCCACTTCCCATCTTGTGCTCGCCGATCTCCTTCTTCTCGATGTTCGGATGATCGGTGGCGAAGGTGACGTCCACCACGAGGGCGATCTGCGGGTTGATGGAGTGGGCGCACACGAGCGCGCCGCCGCCGTGCCACGCGATCTCTTCCTGCGAGGTGGCGGCCGCGACCACGCGTGCGACGCCCGGCTTCTTCGCGTAGCGACGCAGCGCTTCGAGCACGACGAACGCACCGATGCGGTCGTCGATGGAGCGCGATACCAGCCGGCCATTCGGGAAATCGAGCGTCCGTGAATCGATGACGCCGGGGTCGCCGACGCTCAGCCGGCTCTCGGCCTCCTCGCGCTTGGCCGCGCCAATGTCCACCCAGAGGTCGGTGAACTTGCTGGCGTGCTCGCGATCATCGGTCTTCATCAGGTGAATGGGCTTCTTGCCCACCACGCCGAGCACGTCGCCCTCGGCGCCGAGGAAGCGGATGCGCTGGCCGACGAGCACCTGAGCATCCCACCCACCGATCGGCGAGATGTAGACATAGCCGTCGTCGTCGATGTACTGGACGATTACCCCGATCTCGTCGATGTGGCCATCGAGCATGATGGTGGGGCTGCCGCCGAGATTCACCTCGGCGATGCTGTTTCCCGCGACGTCCGCCGTCACCTTGTCGGCGAACGATTCCGCTTCAGTTCGCCAGGCGCGTGCCGCAGCCGTCTCGAAGCCCGAGGGCGCAGGGGCGTCGAGGAGACGCTTCAGAAACGTGATCGAAGACGAACTGAGCATCGGGGCTTGCTTCCGTGGTGGAACTACGAACGGCCAGAGCGAATGCTAGTCCGCACCCGAGTGCGAAGGAAGCGCGTTCACCATGATGTTGGTCGCCTGCTTGCGTGGCCTCGTAGAAGACGACAGCATGAGGCGCATGTCACTTCTCTTTTTGCTCATCGGCCTCGCGGCTGGCCTGTTGTCGGGTCTGTTCGGCATCGGTGGCGGCATCCTGATCGTTCCGATGCTGCTGCTGGTCGGCAAGATGGATCCGGCCACCGCGACGGGCACGTCGCTCGGTGCCCTGCTTCTTCCGGTGGGAGCGCTGGGCGCCTGGGAGTATTATCGGCACGGTCATGTGAACGTCACCGCCGCACTGCTCATCGCGCTCGGCATCTTCGTCGGCGCGTACTTCGGCGCTCGCTTTGCCCAGGGTCTCGATCCCACCACGGCGAAGCGCGCGTTCGCCGTGTTCCTCGTGCTCGTGGCGGCGAGAGTGTGGTTCACAGCGGCGTGAGGTCGGACGGCCCCGCACACAGTCGGGTTGGAATTATGCGATGATTCCACCCGGCCGTACGCGGTACTCGGTACGAGGTACGAGATACTATCTACCCGCGATTCGGCGCGAATCGGCCACGTGGTGTGCGCCGAATGCGCGGTAGAGAGTATTTGGTACCCTGTACCACAGGTACGAAGTAGGCCGCGTGGCTCATCATACCGCGCGCAAGCACTCGGCTACCGGACCACCCCAAACCTCAATCGTCGCGCCGAATCGGGAACGCGGCGAAGGTGAGGAGCACCACCACGAGGCCGCCCACGTACCAGCGGATGTCTTCGGTGAACGCGTAGTAGATGATCCCGAACCACGCGAGCATCTGCCCGAAGAGCCAGGCGATGAGACTGTCGGGAATTCCCATCGACGCGCGCCGACGACGCGCGAAGGCGCTGCGCCAGAAGCGGATGTCGACGAGCTGCACGAGCGCGTACAGCCACGTCATGATGCCGACCACGCGCAGCTTGCGGACGATCGCACTGGCCTGGGGCGAGCTCGCCCCAACCGAGTGCCACACCCAGACCACCAGGCCGACGAAGAGCGCGAGGCCGAACAGGATGCCGCGCAGGCGCGACTGTACGTCGGCCGTCAGCCACGGGTACCGCTGGGCCTGCCGGTCAGCGCCGGACTCGAGCTCGTTCGTCGGGTTGTGAACCATGCCGCCTCGCTGCGCGATCGGAGGCGCACTCAGTGCGCGCGCTCGTACACCGCCTTGCCCCCAATATACGTGGCGAGCACGCGGGTACCGAGAATGTCGCGCTCGGGCAGGGTCATGATGTCGCGGTCGAGCACCACGAAATCGGCGAGTTTGCCGGGTGTTAGCGAGCCCATCATAGATTCCTGAAAGCCCGCGTACGCCGGCCAGATCGTCATCGACTTGAGCGCCTCGTCACGGGTCATCCGCTGCTCGGGCATCCACCCCGCCGCCGGCCAGTTCTCGGCATCCTGCCGCGACACGGCGGAATGGAACGACAGCAAGGGATTCACTGCCTCCACCGGAAAGTCGCTGCCGTTCGGGATCACGGCGCCGGTGTTGAGCAGCGAGCGCCACGCGTACGCGCCCAGCAGGCGACCGGTGCCGAGCCGGCTGCCGGCCCAGTACATGTCGCTCGTCTGATGGACCGCCTGCATGGACGGGATCACCCCGAGCTCGGCGAAGCGTGGGACGTCGTCGTGGTTGAGGACCTGCGCGTGCTCCACGCGGAAGCGATGATCGGCGGCAGGATTGGCCAGCAGCGCCTTCTCGTACGCGTCGAGCACGATTCGATTGCCGCGATCGCCGATCGCGTGCGTCGCTACCTGGAATCCGCTGCGGAGCGCGCGCGACGCCACGTCCTGGATATGGGCGGGAGCGCTGAGCAACAACCCGCGGTTGTTCGCGTCGTCGCTGTAGGGCTCGAGCAGCGCCGCGCCACGTGAGCCGAGTGCGCCGTCGGCGTAGAGCTTGATGGCGCGGATCCAGAGATGATTGTCATAGAGCGCGCTCTGCGGACCGCGCTGGATGTAGTGCGCGACCGCTGCGGAGTCGTCGCCGATCATGACGTAGAGGCGGAAGGGGACCTCGCCCGCCTTCGCCATCTCCTCGAACAGGTCGATGATGGCGCGCGGCTCGCCGGCGT
>JALYXJ010000432.1 GCA_030947165.1 Gemmatimonadota bacterium | reverse complement strand
GCCAGTCGTGGAGCGCATGCCGGCCGGCGGCGTAGTGGCCATCGCCGAAGAGGTGACGGCGGTCCGCGGCGTGGACCTGGTGCTGGTGGACGGGCTGTCGTCGCTCCTACCCGGCGTCCGCGCCACGGTCGAGGAGGAGGCCACGGCCGTGCGGGGCCTCAAGCAGCTCGCTCTCGATGCTCGCGTCGCGGTGCTGCTCACGACGTCGCTGCCGCATCTGGCCGCGCGCGACGACCGCCGGCCGCTGCTCGACGACTTCGGCGCGAACGGCGCGGTGAAGGAGCGCGCCGACGTGGTGCTTGCGCTGTTCCGCGAAGGGATGTACGACAGCGCGCGCGGCATCGAGGGCGCCACGGAGCTGATGGTCCGCAAGAACCGCAACGGCGGCACGGGCTACGTGGACCTGTACTTCTACGCGCAGTGGATGCGGTTCGAGGACATGCTCGACCCGGACCGCTAGGAGGCGGCTCCATGCGCGCCCCCCTGCTCATCGCCGCATTAGTCGGTGTCGCGCTGGTGTCTGCGTGCGCGACCGGCGGTGTCGGCAACGGCTTCGCCAGCCCGGACGCGATCGCTCGTCTCGAGAAGCAGCAGGCGGCGGCGCTCGCGCGCCGGGAGCTCGAGGCCGACGCCAGACTCGCGGTGCAACAACAGGCGGCGATCGGCAACATCGCCGGCTCACCGCGCACCATCGCGGTGTTTCCGCTCCGGTTCACCGGCGCCGACAGCTCGCTCAAGCCGCTGGAACGCGGGTTCGCCGATCTGCTCATCACGGATCTCTCCCGGTCGTCACAGCTCACGCTCGTGGAACGCTCACGGTTGCGGGCGCTGCTCGACGAGATGGCGCGTCAGCAGAGCGGGGCCGACGCCGCCACCAATGTGCGCGCCGGGCGGCTGCTGCGCGCCGGCCGACTCGTGCAGGGCGCGCTGCTACAGCTCGACACGTCGCAGCTTCGTGCGGACGCGGCGGTCGTGAGCGTACCACGACGCAGGTGCAGGGAGTGGTGCAGGGTGCCAGCCAGCTCGATCAGGTGTTCGATCTGGAGAAGCAGATCGCGCTCGACCTGTTCAGGGAGCTCGGCGTCACGCTCACGGTGGCCGAGCGCAACGCGGTCGAACAGCGTCCCACGCGGTCGCTCGCGGCGTTCGTCGCGTACAGCCGCGGCCTCACCGCCGACGACGAAGGACGCTACGACGATGCCGCTCGCTACTTCAACGACGCAGTGCGCCTCGATCCGGGCTTCGGCGCGGCGCAGCAGAAGGGGCAGGCGGCGAGCTCAGCGTCCGCCGGCATTCGGCGACTGGAATCTCGGCGCCGGCGGCGCCGTACGGCGCTCGGCCGGGTACGAGCCGTTCAGCATGCCTGGCCAGACGCTGCGCTTCCAGCCGGGCGACGAATACCGCGTGCGCGTCGGCGTGGATCGCGCCGTGCGCGCCAGGCGCGTCGCGCTCGGCCTCACGTATTCGGCATTCGGCAAGGACGACGTGGGGGGCTCGGTGTACAACACCGGCAACCGACTCATCGCGCAAGCCATGTATGCCGATGCGTTCTCGGGCCGCGAGGTGACGTTCGCCGCGTACAACGTGTTTCGCGGCCGAGGGAGCTACGCGTCGGGAGCCCCGGCCGGCACGGAGAACATCGCCGACGTCTTCGGCTCGATCGCCTTGAATTCACTGGGCGCACCGATCGAGCCGAGCGTGGAGTTGCGACACTGGCTCCAGCACGTTCTCGGCGCAACGAGCGGCACCACGACGATCCCCCCCGGACCGCACGCAGACCAGCATGCTCGCCACGCTCGGACTGCGCACGCACGTCGAGGCCGCACATCTCCGGATCGTGCCGAGCGGCGGCACACTTTCGGTCGGCTGGCAACGGTGGATGGCACGGGTGCACCCGCGACCGGTGGCCTCACCGGCTTTCGCGCGCAACTGGCGATGCGAGTGGCCCCGTAGCACCTCGTTCCCCAAGGTTGTACACAGAAAGTATATTTCCCACGGGATGGTCCCCCCGACTGCCTTCTCGAGATCCGGGTTCCGTATGGCTGGCCACAGTAAATGGAAGCAGATCAAGCACTACAAGGCGGCAACCGACGCCAAGCGTGGTGCGTTGTTCACGAAGCTCATTCGCGAGATCACGATGGCCGCCAAGATGGGCGGCGGCGATCCCGCCGGGAACGCGCGGCTCCGCGTGGCGATCGAGGCGGGCAAGGCCAAGTCGCTGCCCAAAGAGAACATCGATCGCGCGATCAAGAAGGGGACGGGCGAGCTCGAGAGCGTCGACTATCAGGAAGTCACCTACGAGGGCTACGGCCCCGGGGGCGTCGCGCTGATCATCGATGCACTCACCGACAACCCGACCCGCACCGTGGCCGACGTGCGGCACAAGATGTCACGGGGCGGCGGCAATCTCGGCACCCCCGGGTCGGTATCGTTCATGTTCGAGAAGAAGGGCCAGCTCACGCTCGACGCGACGAAATACCGAGACGAGGACGCTACCCTCGAGGCGGCGCTCGACGCCGGCGCCGAGGATTTCCAGCGTGAGGACGACGAGACGTACGTCGTCACGACCGATCCGAGCTCGTTCCACAGCGTGAAGAGCGCGCTCGAGGCGAAGGGGATCGTCCCGAGCGAGGCCGAGCTGGCGATGGTGCCGAAGAACACCGTCACCGTGTCGGGCGCCGACGTGGAGACGCTGCTCAAGCTGATCGAGGCGATCGAGGATCTCGACGACGTCCAGAAGGTGTGGGCGAACTTCGACATCGACGACGCCGACCTGGCGAACCTCTAGCTTCCGGGCGCGAGCGCCTCGTGCTCGTCCTCGGCATCGATCCGGGCACCGCCAACACGGGCTACGGCGTGGTGCGCGGTGGCGCGCCCGGCGGGTTTCCGTCGCTCGTGGAGTGCGGCGTGATCCGCACCCGACCGCGCGATCCGCTGCCGGCCCGTCTGCGCGAGATTTTCGAGGGCGTCTCCGAGCTGATCGCGCGCCACAAGCCCGATGCGCTTTCGGTGGAGGACGTCTTCTACGCGCGCAACGTTCGCACCACGGTGGTGCTCGGTCATGCGCGCGGTGTGATCCTGCTTGCGGCAGAGCTGAGCGGCATCGCCGTCAACGAGTATGCGCCCTCGGAAATCAAGAAGGCGGTCGTGGGCACCGGCGGCGCGACCAAGGAGCAGGTGCAGTTCATGCTCACCCGTTTGCTGCGACTCAAGAGCGTGCCGCAGCCCTCCGACGCCGCGGACGGCGTGGCGGCTGCGCTCGCCTGTCTCATGGGGGCGAGCCTACCGCGCATCGACGCCGGCGGTCGAGTGCGCGAGCCGTCGCGTCCGACCGCAGGTACGCCCCTGCTCGCTCCCCCCCCGAGCACCCGCCGTCCATGAAGCGCCGCGCCGCATGATCGTTCAAATCAGTGGAGTGCTGCTCACCAAGGAGCTCGATCGCGTCGAGATCATGACCGACGGCGGAGTCGCGTACGAGCTGGCGGTGCCGCTCAATGCCTACGAGGCGCTGCCCCGGGCGGGGGGGGGGAGCGTGCGTCGCTGCACACGTACCTCGTGGTGAAGGAAGACGGTTGGCAGCTGTTCGGCTTCACGTCTCCCTATGAGCGCCGCGTGTTCCAGAAGGTGCTCGGCGCCAAGGGCGTTGGGCCTGCGCTCGCGCTGGGGCTGCTCTCGAGCCTCACCGCCGACCGGCTCGTGCGCGCGATTCGTGAGAAGGACATCGCGACGCTACAGTCGGTGCCGCGGGTCGGGCGCAAAAAGGCGGAACAGCTCATTCTCGATCTCGCTGACAAGCTCGATCAGCTCCAGGGGGGCTCGGGTGCCGAGTCGGGGTTAGGCCGGACGACCGGTCCAGGCACGGACGACGCCATTCGCGCTCTGGTCTCCCTCGGGTATTCGACGTCGGATGCCGAGAGGGCGGTACGAGCTGTGCTGGACGGCGGGGCCAGGGGGATGTCGGCGCCCGAGCTGATTCGCGCGGCGCTGGCGAAGATCGGCGGGAGATAGCAACGGGGTCGCAGACGGCGTCGCTCGTGCGTTTGAGCGTGTCCCAGGTCGGTACAGGGTACATGCTACTGGGTTCCAGGTATTCGGTCCGCATGCCGGCCAAGGCGCAGGGATGACGGACATGTCCCGCGCAGGGGCGTGAGGCGGCATACCTCCTACCAGGTACCTCTTACCCTGTACCGTTTACCAACCGCATGCCGCAGTGCGACGCATCTGGACGCCCGTAGTTTCCGAACGCACGTTGCAGCCAGACCCCAACCGGTACCGCATGCTCGCCGCTCGCCGCACGAATACGTTCACCGAATCCGTCATCCGTGAGATGACGCGCATCGCGAACCAGCACGAGGCGGTGAACCTCGCGCAGGGATTTCCCGACTTTCCGATGCCGGAGCCGATGAAGGACGCGGCCTGTGCGGCGATCCATGGGAACATCAACCAGTACGCCGTCACCTGGGGCAGCTCGGCGCTGCGCATCGCGATCGCCGAGAAGTACAGGCGATGGTACGGGATGGAGGTGAACCATGATCGCGAGGTCACGGTCACCTGCGGCGCGACGGAGGCGATGGCGGCGGTCTTTCTCGCGCTGATCGATCCGGGAGACGAGGTGATCGTCCTCGAGCCGTTCTATGAGAACTATGGCCCCGATGCAATTCTCGCGGGCGCGCTACCGACCTTCGTCCCCCTCGAGCGGCCCCACTGGACCCTCGACCCGGACCGCCTCAAGAAGGCGTTCACCAAGCGGACGAAGGCGATCATCCTCAACACCCCGCACAATCCCACCGGCCGCGTGCTGACTCGCGCCGAGATGACGATGATCGCGGAGCTGTGCATCAAGCACGACGTCTGGGTGATCACCGACGAGATCTACGAACACATTCGCTACGCGGGCGAGCATCACGTGATGGCAACGTGGCCCGAGATGCGGAAGCGCACGATCACCATCTCGGGACTCTCGAAGACGTTCAGCTGCACGGGGTGGCGGCTGGGCTACGTCGTGGCACCCGAGGCCCAGACGGCGGCGATCCGGAAGGTGCACGACTTTCTCACGGTCGGCGCACCGGCGCCGCTGCAGGCCGCTGGCGCGGTCGCCATGCATTTCGACGCGGATTACTACAACCACCTCGCGCTCGATTATCGCTCGCGACGCACGGTGCTCTGCGATGCGCTCGCCGAGGCCGGCTTCACGTTCACGCAACCCGAAGGGGCGTACTACGTGCTCGCCGACTTCTCGGGACTGAGCGACATGGACGACGTGACGTTCGCCAAATGGATGTGCGAGGAGATCGGCGTCGCGTCGGTGCCGGGGTCGAGCTTCTATCACGACAAGCAGCTGGGAACGACGCTGGTGCGCTTCGCCTTCTGCAAGAAGTACGAGACACTCAAGCGCGCGGCCGAGCGGCTGGCGACGGTGCGCGCGGAGGTCTGAGTGGGCGGCAGGCGCTGCGCGCTGCCTCAGCGGCGTTCCACGCCGCGTGTGGCCAGTTGCGCCAACGCCCGTACATGGGCGTCGAGCCGATCGGCGAACGCGCGCTGCTCGCTCCCGTCGCCCGTGCCGTACAGCCAGTCGCCGAGGTTCAGCCTGATCTCGTGCGCGGCGCGGCGAAGATCCGCCACCATGGCCTCCGTGATCGTGCTCTCCGGCCGGCGATCTTCGGACCTCGTCAGGGGCACCTCGGTGTCCGCAACCGAGGCGGGGCGATCCACCCTCGGATCCACCGTGGCGACACCGATGGGGGGAGTGGACACATCCGGCATCAGCTCTCCATGCTCGTCAAACACGTTCACCGCAGCGGAGAGCCCCCAGAGCTTCCGAGCCGCGTCAACGCACTGCCAGGTGGAGGGCGTACGGCGCGAATACACCGCGGAGCTCAGCGCCCGCCCGTCCGCCGTCCGGACGACGAAGCGTCGGTAGCCGAGCCCGCGAAGCTCCTGGTGCAGCCGAGGCTGTACGTCCAGGATCTCGCTCATACCATTGATGTGAATCGCGACGCAGCGGTTCATGTCCTGACACGCTCGAGAAGGTATGGTAGCGTCCGCTTGAGCTCCGAATCTGTGCGATCCGGTCGAAAAACTCAAGGAAGGGTTCATCAGGGCCGTTTGCTTTCGGGGTATATTCGGCTATAATCATGGAGCCGAGCCGCTTGGCCGATTCCTGATTCGCAGATAGTGTGTAGCCCAATGTCCCGCGCCGAGATCACCACACCCGAAGTGCTGTCCGACTCCGACGAGTCCGTGGTGGAGCTGTCGCTCCGGCCGCAACGCCTCGAGGAGTTCATCGGGCAACAGAAGGTGAAGGACAACCTTCGCGTCGCCATCGATGCGGCTCTCGCGCGCGCCGAGCCGCTGGACCACGCGATCTTCTACGGCCCGCCGGGGCTGGGGAAGACGACGCTGGCGGAGCTCATCGCCCGGGAGTTGCGCGTCAACATCCGCACGACCTCCGGCCCGGCGCTCGAGAAGCCGGGCGATCTCGTGGGCACGCTCACCAACCTGCGCGCCGGCGACATCCTCTTCATCGACGAGATCCACCGCCTCCGTCCGGTGATCGAGGAGTTCCTCTATCCGGCGATGGAGGACTACCGGATCGACATCCGGTTGAGCGAGGGGCCCAAGGCGCAGACGATCACGATGCCGATCGAGCGCTTCACGCTGATTGGCGCGACGACGCGGTTCGGCATGCTCACGCCGCCGATGCGTGCGCGGTTCGGGATCGAGCAGCGGCTCAACTACTATTCGCCCGAGGATCTCGAGCTGATCGTGCATCGCACCGCCGACGTGCTCAAGGTGGAGATCAAGACGCAGGGGGCGCGCGAGGTCGCCCGCCGGTCGCGCGGCACGCCACGCGTCGCCAACCGGTTGCTGCGCCGAGTGCGCGACTACGCGCAGGTGCGCGCGGATGGCATCATCACGGAAGACGTCGCCCGGGCGGCGCTCGCGATGCTCGACGTGGACCAGTTCGGCCTCGACGACATGGACGCGAGGATCCTGAGGGCGATCATCGAGAAGTTCGACGGAGGTCCGGTCGGTGTCGCCACCATCTCGGCAGCGATCGGCGAGGACGCGAGCACGCTCGAGGAGGTGTACGAGCCCTTCCTCGTGCAGCAGGGTTTCCTGCAGCGTACGCCGCGCGGCCGCGTGGCGACGCCGATGGCGTACCGGCATTTCGGGTACGCGGCGCCAGCCGTTCCTTCCGAGCAGGTTGCGCTGTTCTAGCGGTAAGCCATAAGCTCGGACGCCAGTGCAGGAGACGCCGTAGGCTGCACGCTGTCCAGCCGTAAGCTTCTCGCTGATCACCGGTGCGAACGAGATTTCGAAACTTGGCCACGTAGGGTACGAAGGGCGGCACTACCACGGCGGTCGCGCCTTCAATGCGTCGGGCCTTTATGTTTCAGCGATGCCCGCGCCCACCGGCCTGCTCACGGCCGACTACGATTTCGCGCTCCCGCCCGAGCTGATCGCGCAGACCCCGCTCGCGCGTCGCGACGCGAGCCGGCTGATGGTGGTGGATCGCGCCACGCAGACCGTCTCCCACCACACCTTCACCGATCTCCCCTCGATGATGACGCCGGGTGATCTGCTGGTCGTGAAC
>JALYXJ010000426.1 GCA_030947165.1 Gemmatimonadota bacterium | reverse complement strand
GGGCTGATCGGTCTCACCAAGTCGGTCGCCAAGGAGCTCGGCTCGCGCAACGTGCTGGTGAACGCCGTCGCCCCCGGTTTCATCGACACCGACATGACGGCTGCCATGACGCCGGAGGCACGCGCTTCGCTCTCTGGGCAGATTCCACTCGAGCGGCTGGGTTCTCCGCAGGACATCGCGGGGGTAGTGACCTTCCTGGCGTCGGAGCACGCCGCCTACATCACCGGACAGACCCTGGTGGTGGACGGCGGGATGGTGATGTAGCAGCAGTGCCGGCGCTGGCCGCGACGTGACTTTCAGCAGGACATTTGGCTAACTTTCCCGCGTTCAAAACACTACAGGAGCCCCACCAATGGCTGACAATGCCCAGAAGGTCCGTGACATCATCGAGAAGGAGCTCGGCGTCGAGCGCGACAAGATGACTGACGAAGCCAGCTTCATCGAAGATCTCGGCGCCGACAGCCTCGACATCGTCGAGCTGGTGATGGAGTTCGAGAAGGAGTTCAACATCGACATCCCCGACGAGGATGCCGAGAAGCTGCGCACCGTCGGCGACGCCGTCGGCTACCTCAATACCAAGGTCGGCGCGTAATGCGACGTCGGGTCGTCGTCACTGGTCTCGGTGCCGTCACACCCATCGGCAACGACGTGGCGACGACTTGGCGCGCCATGCAGTCGGGCGTGTCCGGGGCGTCGAGGATCACCAAGTTCGATCCGACCAACTTCCCGGTGCAGTTCGCCTGCGAGGTGAAGGGGTTCGATCCGCTGCTCTCCATGGATCGCAAGGAGGCCAAGCGCGCGGATCAGTACACCCAGTACGCGGTGGCGGCGGCCGTGGAGGCGATGGCGGACGCCGGCCTCGCCAACGGCGGGTACGACGTCGATCGCACCGGCGTCATCGTCGGCAGCGGAATCGGGGGATTGAAGAGCTTCGAGGAGCAGCACGACATCTACCGCGAGCGTGGCGCGAGCAAGATCAGCCCCTTCTTCATCCCGATGTTCATCGCCGACATCGCGGCGGGGGTGGTCTCCATGCGCTTCAACGCCCGCGGTCCCAACTACGCCACGGTGTCGGCCTGCTCCACCAGCGCCCACGCCATTGGTGACGCCTTCCGCACCATCCAGTACGGCGACGCCGACGTGATGATCTGCGGCGGCGCGGAGGCTACGGTCACCCCGATGGCGATCGGCGGCTTCGCCAACATGACGGCCCTCTCGCGGCGCAACGACAGCCCCCAGACTGCCTCCCGCCCGTTCGACGCCACGCGCGACGGGTTCGTGATGGGTGAGGGCGCCGGCGTCGTGATCCTCGAGGAGCTGGAGCACGCGCTCAAGCGCGGCGCTCGCATCCACGGCGAGATCGTCGGCTATCGCGCCACGGGCGACGCGTATCACCTCACCGGGCAGCTCCCCGAGCACGAAGGGCTGCAGCGCGCGATGCGTGGTGCCATGGCCGATGCGGGACTGGCGCCGAGCGACATCGATTACGTGAACGCGCACGGCACCTCCACGCCGCTCAACGACTCGAATGAGGCGAAGGCGATCGCGATCGTCCTCGGCGACGCGGCGGCCGACGTCAGCGTGTCGTCCACCAAGTCGATGACGGGGCACATGCTCGGCGCCGCTGGCTCGGTCGAGTTCATCGCGTGCACGCTCGCCATTCGCGATCAGATCGTCCCGCCCACAATCAACTTCTGCAATCCCGATCCGGAGTGCGGGCCGCTCGACTTCACGCCCAACACGGCCAGGAAGCGAGAGGTGCGCGCCGCGCTCAGCAACAGCGCGGGGTTCGGCGGCCACAACGTTTCCGTCGCCGTCAAGCGCTATAAGGCGTAGCCCCGTGGCACCCGCCGTCGCGTTCGATCGCGCGCGCCATGTCTGACCGACTCCCCATTCGTACCGGTATCGGCTACGACTCCCATCGCTTCGCGCCGGGTGGGCGGCTCATGCTGGGCGGGGTGCACATCCCCAGCGCGGTGCACCTCAAGGGGCATTCCGACGGCGACGCCGTGGCGCACGCGATCACCGATGCCATCCTCGGCGCTGCGGCGATGGGGGACATCGGCGCCATGTTCTCCGACAAGGATCCGGCGAACGCGGGGCGCGACTCGATCGAGATGCTCGTCCTCGCGGTCGAGCGGGTGCGAAAGTCCGGCTGGCGCGTCGGCCAGCTCGACGTCGTCGTCATCGCCGAGACGCCGCAGATCGCACCGCATCGGGACGCCATGCGGGCGCGCATCGCCGAGGCGGTCGGCGTGGGCCTGGCCGATGTGAGCATCAAGGGCAAGACCAACGAGTCGATGGGCTTCGTCGGCCGCGGCGAGGGCATCGCGTGCCTGGCCAGCGCGACGATCGTGGCGGCGTAGCGGCGTGCTGGGTTTGCTGGATTGGCTCGCGAGCCTGCCGCCCGCGGTGCTCTACCTGTCGTTGGGCGTGTTCGCCGCAGCCGAGAACATCTTCCCCCCGCTGCCGACCGACACCGTCGTGGCCTTCGGCATCTGGATCGCGGCGCGGGGCCACGCCAACCCCTTCGTCGCCTTTCTCGCCACCTGGCTGGGCAACTCGGCCGGCGCGGCCGGCATGTACGTCGTCGGCCGTCGGCACGGGACGGCCTGGATGCGCCGTCACTTCCCCCGGCTGGTGGACCAGGCGGGCGAGCGCCGGCTGCGCGTCCTTTACGCGCGCAATGGACTGCTCGCGCTGGTGGTGAGCCGGTTCATCCCGGGGCTGCGCGCGATCGTGCCGCCCGTCGCCGGCGCCCTGCGCATTCCCGCGGTGCCGGCCGTCATCGCCATGGCCGTCGCCTCGGGCATCTGGTATGGGGTGATCGCCTATCTCGCGTACCGGGCCGGGTCGAACTGGACGGCCCTCACCCAGATGCTCTCGAGATCAGGACGGGTTGCCGCGCTCGTGGCGGCGATGCTGGCCCTGGCTGCGGTGCTCGCGTGGCTGGTGCATCGTCGGCGCACCCGGCTCGCCGAATGAGTGACGACGAGCGGCGCTCCCGTGCGTTCCTGCTGGCGCGGTTCAACGACTTCATCGCGCTCGAGCAGGGTCTCTCGCCGCGCACTCAGGAAGCCTACCGGCGTGACCTGGCCCGCTTCGCCGAATACGCCGAGGCGAAGGGGGTGGCCGCGCCGGTGGACGTGAATGCCCGGCTGCTGCGTGACTACGTGTACCACCTCAAGGACCTCGGGCTCTCGCCGGCGTCCATTCGTCGCAACGTGTCGGCCGTGCGGACCTGGTTCCGCTTTCTCACGGGTGACGGGATCGTCGTGCGCGACCCGAGCGAGCGATTGGAGACGCCCAAGCGCTGGCGAACGCTCCCGGAGGTGCTGACGGTGGAGGAGGTGCAGACACTGATCGCTTCGCCCACGCTCGACGACGCGCTCGTGTTTCGTGACCGGGCCCTCCTGGAGCTCGCATATGGTGCCGGGCTCCGGGTGTCCGAGTGGATCACCCTGGGCGTGCGCGACCTGCTGCTCGAGGATGGCCTCGTCCGCGTGTTCGGCAAGGGGAGCAAGGAGCGCCTCGTCCCCATCGGCCGGTCGGCGATCGGCGCCGTGGCGGTGTACCTGCGCGAGCTGCGCCCGCGCCTCGAGAAGGGGGAAGGGAAGGGCATCCTCTTCCTGAACGCGCGCGGCCGGCCCCTTACGCGCATGGGCGCCTGGAAGATCCTTCGCGGGCACGTCGAGCGGGCCGGTATCACCAAGCACGTGTCGCCCCACACCCTCCGACATTCGTTCGCCACCCATCTCCTCGAGGGCGGCGCAGACTTGCGCGCCGTGCAGGAGATGCTCGGACACGTGGACATCGCGACCACGCAGATCTACACCCACGTGGACCGGGAGTATCTCCGACAGGTACATCGGAGTTATCATCCCCGGGGCTGAGTTTGGCGGTACTCGGTACCTGGGCACCATGT
>JALYXJ010000407.1 GCA_030947165.1 Gemmatimonadota bacterium | reverse complement strand
CGCTCGAAGCAGCGTACTGATGGCACGGCCGGTCGCGGCGAAGGGCGAGGGACGGACGGCGAAACGAGGGGCCGCGACGTCGCTCGCGCCCGCCCTGGCGATGGACGGCGACGTCTCGCTGACACGCGAACAGCGCCTCGAGCTCTACTACTGGATGCGGCTCACCCGCTCCCTCGAGGAGCGGCTGGTGAACCTGTACCGGCAGACGAAGGTCGTCGGTGGCCTGTTCCGCTCCCTCGGCCAGGAGGCCGACGCGGTCGGCAGCGCCTATGCGCTGCGGCGCGGCGACATCCTCTCGCCACTGATCCGCAATCTCGGCTCGATGCTCGTGAAGGGCGCCACGCCGGTGGAGATCCTGAAGCAGTACATGGCGAAGGGCGATTCGCCCACGCGGGGCCGGGAGCTGAACATCCACTTCGGCGACACGCAGCGCGGCTTCATCGGCCAGATCTCGCCACTGGGCGACATGGTGCCGGTGATGGCGGGGGTGACCCTCACGTTCAGGATGCGGGGCGAAGACCGCGTCGGCATGGTGTACGTCGGCGACGGCGCCACCTCCACGGGCGCCTTCCACGAGGGGATCAACTTCGCCGCGGTGCAGCGGTGCCCGCTCGTCGTGATCATCGAGAATAACGGCTACGCGTACTCCACGCCGACGTCGAAGCAGAGCCTCCTGAAGCAGTTCGTGGACAAGGCACTCGGTTACGGCATTCCGGGCGAGCGCGCCGACGGCAACGACGTGATCGCGACATACGAGGCGACCAAGCGCGCGGTCGATCGCGCCCGGCGCGGTGAAGGCACGTCGATCGTCGAGCTGGTGACGTATCGCCGCAAGGGCCACGCGGAGCACGACAACCAGTCCTACGTGCCCGGTGGCGAGATCGAGCGATGGGAGAAGGAGAACGATCCCATCACGCGCTATGTCGAGCGTCTGCGTTCCGAAGGCGTGACGCCTGACGAGCTGACGGCGACCGACGCGCGGGTGCAGCAGGAGATTGATGAGGCCACCGATATCGCAGAGCAGTCGGGGGTCCCCGAGCCGCTGGATGCGCTCGTCGGAGTCTATGCGGATCCGCCAGCCGAGCAGCCGCTCTGGTTCCGCGAAGGAAAGCGTGCGGTCGTCGACGAGAGCGAGCGTCCATCGAGCTGGGGCACCTTCGACGCGCCGGCGAAAGGGGCGGACTGATGGCCGAGATCACGTACCTCGAAGCGATCCGCGAGGCGCTGTTCGAGGAGATGGCGCGCGATCCGAACGTCTTCATGCTCGGTGAGGACATCGGCGCGTACGGTGGCGCCTTCAAGGTGACCGACGGCCTGCTCGCCAAGTACGGCGAGTCGCGCGTGATCGACTCGCCGATCTCCGAGATCGGCATCGTCGGTGCCGCGGCCGGCGCCGCGCACATGGGCATGCGGCCTGTCGTCGAGATGCAGTTCATCGACTTCATCGCGAACGCGTACGACATGCTCACCAACTACGTGGCGACGGCGCGCTACCGCGCCTTCCTCCCCACGCCGATGGTGGTGCGCGGTCCGAGTGGCGGCTACGTGCGGGGCGGCCCGTTCCATTCGCAGAACCCGGAGGCTGGGTTCATTCACACGCCCGGGCTCAAGGTCGTCTATCCGAGCACGGCCGCGGATGCGAAGGGGCTGATGAAAGCGGCGATCCGCGACGACGACTGCGTGCTCTTCTTCGAGCACAAATATCTGTATCGACGCATCAAGGGCGAGATGCCCGCGGGCGACGTCGTGGTGCCGATCGGCAAGGCGCGGATCGCGCGTGAGGGGACGGACCTGTCGATCATCACGTACGCGGCCACCGTGTACAAGGCGCTCGAGGCGGCGGAGCAGCTGGCGACGGAGGACGGACTTTCCGTGGAAGTCATGGACCTGCGGTCGCTCGCTCCGCTGGACGACGAGGCGATCGTCGCGACGGTGAAGAAGACGAACCGGGTGCTGATCGTCCACGAGGACACGCGCACGGGCGGCATCGCCGGCGAGCTGACGGCGCGGATCAGCGAGAGCTGCTTCGAGTGGCTCGATGCGCCGGTGCTTCGCGTCACGGCGCACGACGTGCCGCTTCCCTACGCGCCATCGCTCGAGGATTTCGTGCTCCCACAAACGCCGGACATCGTGCTGGCAGCGCGGCGTCTGGCAGCATATTGACGATGCGGGACACGGACAACCTTGGCCCGGAGGGGTCGGGGCAGACGGGCGAGGGGGTGTGGCCTTATGTTGGAGTGGGCTGCCTGACGGCCATCAGCGGGATGATGGCCTTCGGTGTGATTGCCGTGCTCGTGGCCAAGGCCGTGGGATGGGCGCGGGGGTGCGCGGCGGATGTGGACACCGGTGCGCCGTGTGACTGGCTCACCTATTGGCTGCGCGGCGCGATCCTCGGGGTGATCCTGGTGCCGACCGTAGTGATCTGGCGGATGCGGAAGACGCGATCCGCGTCGAAGAACTCCCAGTGAGAGGACATCGCAGTGGCCCGCGTTGACGTGATCATGCCCCAGATGGGAGAATCCATCGCCGAGGGGACGCTGTCGAAGTGGCTGAAGAAGGTTGGCGACGAGGTGAAGCGCGACGAGCCGATCTTCGAGATCTCGACGGACAAGGTGGACGCCGAGATTCCGGCGCCCTCGGCAGGGGTGCTGGCGGAGATCCTCGTGACCGAGGGTCAGACGGTGCCGGTGCAGACG
>JALYXJ010000351.1 GCA_030947165.1 Gemmatimonadota bacterium | reverse complement strand
CCCCGCATGCAACCAGCGTATCGCTACTGGAGGTACTCGTAGAGGCCGACGAGGCCGACGATCGCGCCGCCGACGGCGATTGCGCTGCCGGCGCCGCCGCCGATGAGCAGCCCGACAAGCACCGCGGCGCCGCCGACGATCATCAGCGCTTCAGCCTGGCCCATGCCGCTCCGTCGCGCCGCGGCGGTGGTCTCGACTGCCTGGTGGCGCACGCCCACGCTCGCCGCGTCGAGCGTCGGACCGACGGGTGCGGGGGTCGGCTCGGCGGAAGAGACAAGGGCGGTGGCCGGCGCCGGCGCTAGCGCGGCGCTCTGTGCGTGCGCGGGACGAGCGACGGCCAACGACGCGACGACGAAGGCGAGGGCCAAGGGACGAGCGGAGCGGAGGCGAGCTGACATAGGAGATTCCGTGTTCAGGTAGGTCGTCGCGGCTCGGTACTGTGTGGCCGCAGTTGGCATGGTGGCGCGTCCGCGCTGCGCGGTCTAGTCTTGCAGGGCGTCCGGGTCTCTTGTACTGACCGCTTGTCTCCTGTTCACGTAACGTGCCGATGCCTTCCATGCGCTTGCTCCTCTCGTTGGTGTGCCTGGTCACACCTGTGCTGCTCTCCGCCCAGGCGCGGCCGCGCGTCACAGCCGCCGAGATCGATGGAGATCTCCGCTTTCTGAGCTCGGACCTGCTCGAAGGGCGCGCACCGGCGACACGCGGGGGCCGCCTGGCCTCCGAGTACATCGCCAGTCAGCTGCGCGCCGCGGGGGTGGAGCCAGGGGTGAACGGCGATTGGTTCCAGAGCGTGCCGATCGACATCGTCGCCGCGAGCCCGGCAACCATCCGCGTCGCCGCGACCGGCAAGGCGACGGCGACGCTTCGCTACCCGGAGGACGTGGTGATCTGGGGCGGCAGCGCCACCGATGCGAGCGCGGCACGCGGCGAGGTGGTGTTCGCCGGCTACGGCGCCGCCGCGCCGGAGTATCGGTGGGACGACTTCAAGGATGTCGACGTTCGCGGCAAGATCCTGCTCGTGCTCGTGAACGATCCGCCCGCGCCGGCGAACGAGCCGGCGCTGTTCGGCGGCAAGGCGATGACCTACTATGGGCGCTGGACGTACAAGTTCGAGGAGGCGGAGCGTCGTGGCGCCGCCGGCATGCTGATCGTGCACACGACGGAGCAGGCAGGCTATCCGTGGCATACGGTCGTAGGCTCATGGGCGAAGGAGCAGCGCATGCTGCCGCGCGATCCCAAGCTGCCGGCGCCCCTCGGCGTGCGCGGCTGGATCACCGACAGTGCGGCAACGGCGCTGCTCCGGTCGGCCGGACTCGACCTCGCCGCGCTGCGTGCGCAGGCCGGGACGCGTGCCTTTCGCCCGGTGCCCACCGGCATCACGCTCGACATGAGCTTCCACAACGACGTGCAGCATCTTCGCTCGGAAAACGTGGTCGGCGTGGTGCGCGGCGATGACCCGCGGCGGAGCAAGGAGTATGTGGCGTTCTCGGCGCACTGGGACCATCTCGGCATCGGTCCCGCCGTCAACGGCGACTCGATCTACAACGGCGCCGCGGACAATGCGTCAGGCGTGGCCGACCTGCTGGCGATTGCGCGTGCGGCTGTCGCGGGCCCGCGGCCGAAGCGCTCGCTGCTGTTCGTCTTCGTCACCGCCGAGGAATCAGGACTGCTCGGCTCCGATTATTTCGCGCGCAATCCCACCGTGCCGGTCGCGCAGATCATCGCCAACCTGAACATGGATGGCGGCAACCTGCTTGGCCGCACGCGCGACCTCAACGTCCTCGGCGACACCAAGAGCTCACTCGGCCAGCACCTCGCCGCGATGATCCGCCGCGACGGCATGCATATCAGCCCCGATCAGCATCCCGAGGCGGGGCACTTCTACCGCTCGGACCACTTCTCCTTTGCCAAGGCCGGAGTGCCGGCGGTGTCCATCGGCGCAGGCGACGACTTCGTGGGCCGACCGACGGGTTGGGGAGTGCAGCAGGATGACGACTACACCGCGCACCGCTACCACCAACCGTCCGATTCGTATCGGCGTGACTTCGACCTCACCGGCGCCGTGCAGCTGTCGGAGATCGTGCTGCGCTTCGGTCTGCAGCTCGCGAACGCGGTGGGGATTCCCGTTTGGAACCAGGACGCGGAGTTCCGGTCGGTGCGCCCGGCGGCGCAGCCGTGACCGAGGGAGGAGGAAGGGACAGCCGCCTCATCCGCGCGATCGGGACGCTCGCGCTGGCAGCCAGCATCGTGAACCTCACCGTCGGCGGCGGGATCTTCCGTCTTCCGTCCGGCGTGGCAGCGACCCTCGGCGCCGCTGCGCCACTGGCGTATCTCGCCTGTACCGTGGCCATGGGGCTGATCGTGCTCTGCTTCGCCGACGCGGGCAGCCGCGTGAGCATGACGGGCGGCCCGTACGCCTATGTGGAGACGGCGTTCGGCCCATTCGTTGGCTTCATGAGCGGAGCGCTGCTGTGGGTCGGGATGACGTTCGCGTTTTCGGCGGTCTCCTCGTTCTTTGCCGACGCTCTGTTCGCGCTCGCTCCGTCGATCGGGGTGATGGGCAAGCGCGTCGCGCTCGTCGTCGTGCTGGCGGCGCTGGCGGTGGCGAACGTGCGCGGCGTACGTGGCATGACGCGATTCAACACCGTGGCCACGATCGCGAAGCTGACGCCGCTCGTGCTGATGATCGTCGTGGGCGCGTTCTTCATGCGTCGCGAGAATCTGCAGTGGACGGTGACTCCCACGAGCAGCTCGGTGGCGCGTGCATCGATCCTCCTCCTCTTTGCCTTCCTCGGAATCGAGAGCGCGCTCGTGCCGAGCGGCGAGGTCGTGAACCCGTCGCGGACCGTGCCGCGTGCGATTTTCGGCGCGATGGGAACGATTGCGCTGCTGTACGTGTGCGTCCAGGTGGTGGCGCAGGGGCTCCTCGGCAGTCGGCTCGCCGGCGATCCGACGCCGCTCGCGTCAGCCGCGGCCGTGGCGATGGGGCCAGCGGGCCGACAGCTCATTCTCGTCGGCTCGGTGGTGTCGATGTTCGGGTACGTGAGCGGCATGACGCTGGCCGTGCCGCGCATGTTGTTCGCGTTCGGCCGCGACGGATTCCTTCCTGCGCCGCTGGCGGCCGTGCACCCCACGTGGCGAACGCCGCATGTGGCGATCGCCGTGCAGACGGCGCTCGTGATTCTGTTTGCGCTGTTCGGCAACTTCGAGGTGCTGGCCGTCGCCGCGAACGCGACGATCCTGCTGATGTACGCTGCCTGCTGTCTGGCAGCCGTCGAGTTGCGGAGGCGAGGCGTGGAAGGCGGTGGCATCCCGTTCAGGGTGCCTGGCACGCGCGCAGCGCCCTGGCTGGCCCTTGGCGTGATCGCCTGGCTGCTCTGGAGCCTGCAACTCGGGGAATGGATCGCGGCCGGACTCATCGTGCTCGCCGCGGCGCTCGTCTTCGTGGTCACCAGTGCATCGCGGCGAGCCCGCGCCGTCCGCGCATGATGGACGCGCTGCTCCGCTTCCGGCCCGAGTTTCCGATCCTCGCCTCGACCACCTATCTGGTCAGCAACTCGCTCGGCGCCATGCCGCGGTCGGTGCCGGATCAACTGGCCGAATACGCGGAGCAGTGGGCGACGCGCGGCGTGCGGGCGTGGGCCCAGGGCTGGTGGTCCATGCCGGTGGCGGTGGGCGACGAGATCGCCCCGCTGATCGGCGCGAAGCCCGGAGAAGTCGCGATGGTCCCGAACGTGTCGATCGCGCAGGCGCAGGTGCTCTCGGCCCTCGAGTATGATGATGGGCGCGATACGATCGTGATGACGGAGCTCGACTTTCCTTCCGTGCGCTATGTCTACGACCAGCTTGCGACACGGCTCGGCGCGCGCATCGTGGTGGTGCCGAGTGACGATGCCGTGAGCGTGGATGAAGGCCGTCTGCTGGCGGCGATCGACGAGCGCACGCGGCTCGTCGCCATCTCGCACGTGCTCTTCCGGTCCGCGTACGTGCTCGACGCCGCAAAGATCTGCGCGCACGCGCATCGTATGGGGGCGCTGGTCTCGCTCGACGCCTACCACTCGGTCGGTGTGCTGCCGATGGACGTGCACGCCATGGGTGCCGACTTCCTCACCGGCGGTGTGCTCAAGTGGCTGTGCGGCGGGCCCGGCGGCTGCTTTCTCTGGGTGCATCCGAACGTGAGTGCGGAGCTGAGCCCGTCGATCACCGGCTGGCAGGCGCACCGCCATCCGTTCGCCTTCGAGCCCGAGATGGAGTACGCGGACGGGTCATGGCGATGGCTCGGCGGGACGCCGGTGATTCCCGCGCTCTTCGCCGCCACGGCCGGGCCTCGCCTGCTGCGCGAGGCGGGCATGGACGCGGTCCGCGCCAAGAGCCTGCGTCAGACCTCGCGCCTGATCGAGCTGGCGGATGCGCGAGACTTCAAGGTGACCGTGCCGCGCGAGGCGGCGCGGCGCGGCGGCACGGTCGCGTTCGACGTGCCACATGCGCGCGAGGTGGCCCAAGCCCTGATCGCCCGCGACGTGATCGTCGACTATCGTCCGGGCGCCGGCATTCGCGTCGCACCACACTTCTACACGAGCGATGCGGAGCTCGACGCCGCCGTGGAAGCGATCGACGAGATCCTCGCGAAGCAGGAGTGGAAGCGATACACTCACGAGAAGCTGGTGGTAACTTGAATACGTGAGAGCGTGAAAGGGTGAGAGCGTGAGAACGTGAACCGCAAGTGCAGGTCCTTCGCTGCGCTCAGGACGACCTTCACGCTCTCACGCTCTCACGCTCTCACGCTCTCACGCTTTCACGCTCTCACGTTCCCTAAATGCCCCCCGCTCCGTCCAGGCTCCGCAAGGCGTACGTCAACCTCGAGCATCCCATCGTCGTCCTCCGCTTCGAGGACGGCCATGAGATCCGCGTGCTTAAGGGCAAGGTGAAGACCTTCGACGCGTACAGCGGCGAGATCATCAAGGTCGTGGCGATCTACGATCCCACGTCGACCGAGCGGGAGCTGCTCGAGGCCGTGCGCGCCGACGAGCTGCCGGACGCCGAGCCGCACGAGACGCGATGAGCGAGGCGCGCCGGCTGGCGCTGCTCCTCGCGCTGCTCGCCGCTCCCGGCTGCGCCACGGGACAGGCACCGAGGCCGGCGGGAGCCACCGCGATCGTGTATGCGCGCGCCGATACGGCCGCGCTCCACCGCACGCTCGACTCCCTCGCCGGCCAGCACCGCGGGGTGGTCGGCTACACGATCCACAACGTGGACACCGGCGAGCGATTCGCCCGCCGCGGCGACGAGACCTTCTCCACGGCGAGCCTGATCAAGGTGCCGATCCTGGTCACCGTCTATGACCTGGTGGACAAGAAGCAACTCGCGCTCGACGACCCCCTCACCGTGCTCAAGATCGACAAGGTGCCGGGCTCCGGGCAGTTGCAGTTCCTGCACGACAACGCCGTCGTCACGGTGCACGATGCCGCATGGCTCATGAGCACCCTGAGCGACAACACCGCGACCAACCTGCTGCTGGACCGGATCATCATCCGTCGGGTGTGGGACAAGATGGAGAAGCTCGGGCTCCCGCACACGAAGGTGCACTCGAAGAGCTTCCTGCGAAGCTCGAGCGTCGCCATGGACAGCTCGGTGAAGTACGGCTTCGGCGTCACCACGCCGAACGAGATGGCACGGCTGTTCGCCCTGATGGCAGACGGGAAGGCGGTGAGCCCGGCGGCGGACAGCGCGATGCTCGACATGCTGGCGCACAACGAGGACTACACGAAGATGCAGCGGTTCGTGGAGGGGCTCGACGTCCCGCACAAGACGGGGGACACCGACCAGGTGCGCACCGAGTGCGCGCTCTTTCCCCTGCAGTCGCGAGTCGTGGCATGCGTGCTCACGAAGGAGAACCAGGACACGCGCTACAACATCGACAACGAGGCGCAGGTGATGATGGCGCGCATGGGCGACGCGGTATCGCGAGCGTGGCCGCGCCGGCCCGTCCCCCCGCCCGCTCCATGATTCGAGATGCCCCCGACGCCGCGGCACGCGATCTGCGCTCTGACGGGCACGCGGGTAGAGACGCAGGAAGGGAGGG
Source organism: Gemmatimonadota bacterium (assembly GCA_030947165.1). Next base: position 8,466 of record JALYXJ010000351.1, on the reverse strand, counting down.
ACCCGTGAGTACCCGTGACGGTGGGGACCGTCACGAGGCGCGCCGAAGCGCGGACGGCTAGCTTTGCCAGCCATGTCCGCGCTTCGTGTATCCGCCATCGTCGCCGCCGCCCTGGCGCGCCGACAGCCGGTCGTGGCGCTCGAGAGCTCGGTGCTCGCGCAGGGACTGCCCATCCCGGCCAACCGGGAAGCCGCCGAGCGGATGACCGCCGCGGTTGAGCGATCGGGCGCCGTCCCGGCCGTCACGGCCGTCGTCGCAGGCCACTGCACCCTGGGCCTCGAGGCGGACGAGCTCGAGCGGTTTCTCCAACGCGATGGCATCCGGAAGGTCGCAGCGCGAGACCTATCGGTGGCCATCGCGCAACAGGCTTATGGTGCCACGACGGTGGCGGCATCCTTGTGCATTGCTGGCGCAGTCGGCGTGCCAGTATTCGCCACTGGAGGCATCGGAGGCGTCCACCGGGACGCCGCGTTCGACGAGTCGGGCGACCTCCACGAGCTGGCCCGGGCACCCCTGGTGGTGGTCTGTGCCGGCGCGAAGTCCATTCTCGACCTTCCCGCCACCCTGGAGCGGTTGGAGACCCTCGGCGTGACGGTCGTGGGATACCGGACCGACGAGCTGCCCGGCTTTTTCACCCTCACCACCGGGCTTCGCCTCGGTGCCCGGGCCGACAGCGCCGAGGACATCGCTCGGATTTATCGAGGGTCGCGGGCGCTCGGACGCAGCCAGGCCATCCTGGTCGTCCAGCCTCCCCCCGCCGGCCTGGCCCTGCCGAACGAGGTGGTGGACGCGGCCGTAGTGACCGCGCTCGAAGACGCGCGTCGCTCTGATATACGGGGCGCGGCCGTGACCCCCTTCCTGCTGGCCGCCGTGGAACGGGCCACCGAAGGACGATCGCTTCGCACCAATCTCGGATTACTGGAGGAGAACGCCGCGCTCGCCGCCACCATCGCCGTCGCGCTCGCGCACGACGCGCCACCGACCGATTGACTCGAACGGGCGCGCCCAATTGCACTTTTCACCCCATGTCGAGGTGCCGAGCAGTTGAACTTGTCGCGCACGCAATGGTACAATAGGGCAACCCTCACGAGCTGGAGGCTTCGGTACCCATGCCCACTCCGTTCCTGAGCTCCGAAGAGTACGACGAGCGCGCCCACCAGCTGTACAACGAAGGCCAGTACGACGATGCCCTCTCCGTGCTGCGGGAAGGGCTGGCGCTCTACCCGAACTCGGTCGAGCTCCACATCGGCGTCGGGTATGCTCGGCTCGCGCGGGAGGAGTACGCCTGGGCCCGTCGTAGTTTCGAGGAAGCGCTGGTGCTGGAGCCGGAGCATGAGGATGCGCTTGCCGGCCTGGGCGAGTCGCTGCTCAAGTTCGGCCTTGAGGAGGCCGCGCTGCGCTGCTTCCATCGGACGCTCGAGCTCGGCTACGCCGATGACCTCGACCTGATGCTCCAGATCGGCCGCGCGCTGTTTCGCGAGGCGTCGGGCCGCGACCGGCGCGAACTCTTCACCGCCGCCAAGGAGTTCTTCGAGGTCGCAGTGCAGCAGGCGCCCGAGAGCGCCGAGGCGATCGCCTGCGTCGGCTATGCGCAGCACCGGCTCGGCGAGGACGACGGCGCCGTGGCGTCGCTTCGCAAGTCGCTCCAGGCCGACAATGAGCACCTGGAAGCGCGCATCTATCTTGCGAACATCATGTACGATCGCGGCGACTACGATGCCTCGCTCTACCACTTCGAGCGGACCACGCCCGAAGACCATTGGGACGAGCTCGGGATCTGGCGTCTGATCGAGCTGAAGCGCTCGGCACACAAGCTCCAGGAGCACGCGCCGGAGCTGAAGCCATGGGAGGATCGGCTCACCGAGCTCGGTGGAGAGCTGGACGAGATCGACGAGCTGTTCATCGAAGTGGACGGGGCGCTGGCCGGGGATGGCGATGTGGAGGTTGCTCGTGGACAGCTCGAGCTGTTCGGCGGGCTGCTGACGTCACTCGCCGATGCCAAGGCGGGGGAAGGAACAGCTGCCGATCCCGCGAAGCTCGACACCCACATCGTCGTCACGACGTCGGGTGAGCGGGTCACCGGTTCGTGGGAGGAGATCGTGCGGTCGCTGCACAATGCGGACGTGGAAGGACTGCAGGACCGGACCGTGAGCGACTTCATGGTCCGCATGGCGAAGCGCGCCTTTCGCGAGACGGGAGTACGTGTACCGCATCACGATGCCGAGATGTTCGTTCGCGCCAGCGCAGATGCGGGGCTGCTGCGACTCGTGCGATGAGCAGTAGTGCACAGCGGGCGGCGCTGGAGGCCATTCATTCGGCGCGCCCGCTCGTGGCGCGGCTCGGCGAATCGAAGAACAGTGAGGACGTCGCCGCCGACATTATCGAGGCGTGGACGGCTGTGGAAGCCGGCCTGCGGTCGCTCATCGGGGGGTCGGCCCTCAGCGGACAGATGCTGATCAGGGAGCTGCGACAGCGCCACTTCCTGTCGCTGGAGCAGGCGAACGCGCTGGCGGAGTTCCACGCGGCGCGCGACCGGGCGGGCCGCACGGACTACTCGCCCACCGACGGCGACGTCAATGCGGCGCGCGATGCATTCCTCAAGCTCGAGTCGGGGCTGATGGGCGTAACGCCGCCGGAGTCGCGCCCGGCAGCCGGGGGGGGCGCAGCACCCGTGGCCGGTGCAGCCGCCGGCCGCAGCACCGTACCGATCGCCTCCGTGCAGGCGCGCGGCGCGTCCGAGCCGGTCGGAACACCGGCGGCCACGCCGACCGCCACGCGACCACGCTGGCTCCTGCCGACACTCGGTGTGATCGGACTTCTCATTCTTGGTGGCATCGCCTGGTTTTCGCTCGCCGGGCGTGGCGGCAGCGCGTCGTACGAGCAGGGCGTGGTGGCTTATCGCGAAGGCCGGCGCGAAGCCGCAGCCGGCGCCTTCATCAAGGCGACGAAGGATGATCCGACCAATCCCATGCCACACGTCTATCTCGCGCGCATGGCGCGCGAGACGGGACGTTTCAGCACGGCGTCGGAGGAAGCGGTGACAGCCGTCAAGCTGGGCTCCACCAACGTGGCCGCCCTGCGCGAGCTCGCATCCGTCTCCTTCGCCACGCAGAACTACGAGAGCGCTCGGAGCTTCTACACGCGTGCGCTCCAGGTGGACCCCACCGACATCCCCTCACAGGGGTATCTCGGGTGCTCGCTGGTGCGCCTCGGTCGCGTGGAGGAGGGGAGAAAGTGGATTCAACGCGCCGGCCCTGGTCCGTGGGCGGGTTGCGCACCGGCGCCTGGACAGGCCGTGCCGGGCATGCAAGCGCCGGGCATGCAAGGTCAGCAGCCGCTGCCGGCGTACCCGCGCTGACGCGCGGCTGACGCGCGCTCTCCTACGTGATCGTCTTCGACCAGGTCGGCAAGCGCTATCGCAGCTGGAACGGCCGTGAGGTTCGCGCGCTCGACGCGTTCTCGCTGGAGATCCGTCCCGGCGAGGTGATGGGCCTTGCCGGCCCGAACGGCGCGGGCAAGAGCACGCTGATTGCCCTCCTTCTCGGATTCATCGGTCCGAGCGCCGGCACCGTGCGCATCGATGGGCTCGAGCCGAGGCGCTATGTGGAGCGCGTGGGCGTGAGCTATCTGTCGGAGCTCGTCAACATTCCCCCCGGCTGGCGGGTGACGGACGCGTTGCGGCGTTACGGGCTGCTGGCCGGGCTACCCGACCGCGAGCGCGACGCGCGCGTGGAGGCGGTGATGGAGCTGCTGGGCCTCGACGAGCATCGGGCGAAGCGGGTGCGACAGCTCTCCAAGGGGAATCTTCAGCGCCTCGGACTCGCGCAATCACTGCTGCGCGAGGAGCGCGTCGTGGTGCTCGACGAGCCCACGCACGGCCTGGATCCGGTGTGGACCCAGCGCTTCCGCGACGTGGTGGACCAGCTGCGCAGCCCCGACCGCGCGATCCTGATCGCCTCGCACAACCTGGACGAGCTCGCGCGGCTGGCCGATCGCGTCGCGATCATCGACCGGGGGCAACTCCAGCGGGTGGTGGACGTGCGCGCCAACGAGCGCATCGTGCGGGAGGGTGCGCCGTACCGCATCGTGATCTCGCGCGGCGAGGAGCTGGTCACGGTGGTATTTCCAACCGCGCGCCGCACCGGCGCCGGCGAATACGAGCTGGGGGGGCTCTCGCTCGACGCGATCAACGCCGGTCTCGTGGCGCTGGTGCAGGGCGGCGCCCTGGTGAGCGCACTGGTGCCGGTGCACTCGGCACTCGAGCAGCAGTTCCGCGACGCCGTCCGCGTGCCGATTCCTGCGTCGGAGGAGACGCCGTGAGCACACGCGCGGAGAGAACAAACGTCGAGGTGCGCCGCGGCGCGCGCATCGGCGCCTATGCTTTCTGGCAACTGCGCGATTATCTATTGGATCGCGGCGCGGCGACCCTCCTCATCACGGCCCTGACCGGTTATCTCAGCGCGGTGCCGGCGTACCTGATGCTCAAGCAGAACTTCGAGCGTCCGGAGCTCGTGGCGAGATACGGCAGCGCGGCGGCAGCGCGAGCGGCGCTGGCACACGAGGCGAGCGCGTCGTTCCTCACCGGCACGCTCGGCGTGATCGTGTTTCTCGGCGCGTTGCTCGCCATGAACGGCATCGTGGCGAACGATCGCAAGCTGGGCTACTTCCGTTTCCTGTTCTCCAAGCCGATGTCGCCGGCCCGGTATTACGGGCAGGCGTTTGTCGTGCACACGGGCGGCTGGCTCGCGATCATCACCCTGCTCGCATTCGTGTACGGAGTGTTCATCTCTCCGCTGCTGAGCGTCGCCTTCCTCGGCGGCCTCGGCCTCGTCTTCGTGTGCTACGCCGCCGTGGCGTTCCTGCTCTCGGCCACCGCGAGGTGGGATTGGCTGTCGCTCGTGTTCGTCACCGTGATGACGACGCTGCTGCAACAGCGATTCGGGACTTCCTCTAGCCCGTTCGCCAAGTTGCTCCATCTGCTGCCGCCGCTGCAGGAGACGACCGGTGTGTACCAGGCGCTCGCCGACGGTGTGGCATTGCCCTGGCATTCCATCGCGTGGCTGGGCGGATACGGCGCAGCGTGCTTCGTGGCCGCGCTCGTCGTGCTCCGCTATCGGCGACTCGCTATCATCTGAGGACCATGACCGTCTCTGACCTGACCACCGCGCTCGAGCCCGCGACGGTGCGCCGCACCGTCCTGCCCAATGGCCTCACCGTGCTGGTGCGGCGCGACAGCGCCGCTCCCGTGGTGGCGATCGTCACCTACGTGAGCGCCGGCTACTTCGACGAGACCGACGACGTCGTCGGTATCGCGCACGTGCTGGAGCACATGTACTTCAAGGGGACGCCGACACGGGGCGTGGGCGAGATCGCGCGGCAGACAAAGGCGGTGGGCGGCTACCTGAACGCGGCGACGATCTATGATCACACCAGCTACTACACGGTGCTGCCGTCGTCAGGGTTCACGGAGGGGCTGGACGTGCAGTTCGACGCGTATGCCAACTCGCTGATCGATGCGGACGAGCTGGCCCGCGAGCTCGAGGTGATCATCCAGGAGGCCAAGCGCAAGTCGGACAACCCGGCAGCGGTGGCCACCGAGACGTTGTACGAGCTGCTCCACGACCGGCATCGCATCCGCCGCTGGCGCATCGGCCGTGAGCCCGGCCTGCGCGCGCTCACGCGCGACGCGATGATGCGGTTCTACCGGAATTTCTATCATCCGGGGAATACGGTGCTCACCATCGTCGGCGACGTGGATCCCGACGAGGCGATGCGCGAGGTGGTGGCGCGCTACGGCGCGCTGCCGGCGGGGACGCCGGCGCGCACTTCCGGGCCGACCGAGGCGGGCACGGCTGGCTTCCGGTATCGCGAATGGTCGGGCGACATCGGGCAGGCGCAGGTGGCATTCGGCTGGCGCACGCCACCCACACTCGATCCGGCGACGCCGGGCCTCGACATCCTCTCGACGATCCTCGCCGGTGGCCGAGCATCGCGACTGTACCGCGCCGTGCGCGAGCGGAAGCTTGCGTCCTCGGTGTCGGCGTACGACTACACCCCGACCTCGCTTGGCGTGTTCGTCGTGCACGCGGAGACGCCGCCCGAGCGCGCTGGCGATGCCGCGCGCGCCATCTGGGCGCAGCTTCGTGCGCTGCGCGAGCACGGCGTCACGGACGCCGAGCTCACGCGCGCCAAACGACTGTACGAGTCACGCTGGGTGCGTCGATTGGAGGACATGGAAGGCCAGGCCAATTACCTGGCCGAGTGGGAGGCGCTCGGCGACTGGCGGCGCGGCGAGGAATACCTCGAGCGCGCATTGGCCGTGACGGCCGAGGAGATCACCGATCTCGCTCGGCGCTTCCTCGATCCCGATCAGGCCGGAATCGTGCTGTACCGTCCCACGGACAGCGAGCCGCTGGCGCGCGACGCCGCAGGCGTGCGCACGTCGCTCGACGACGCTCCGCCGGCGACTGTGGAAGCGCCGTCGCTTCCGGCCGCGACGGCGCCCGTCGTGCACACGGGAATGCGCGTCGAGCGGGAGGAGGCCGGCGTCCGCGTGTATCGTACGCCAGCCGGCGTGCCGATTCTCGTGCGTCGCAAGCCGGGCGCGCTCCTCCATGCGGGCGCGTACATCCTGGGCGGCGCGCGCGACGAGCCGCCGGCGCAGGCGGGACTGACGTCGCTGCTCGTGCGTTCGGCAATCAAGGGTACCGAGCAGCGCTCCGCGGCGCAGATCGCTGAAGAGGGCGAGCTGCTCGGCGGGAGCGTTGGCGGTGCAGCCGGCAGCGAGAGCTTCGGTTGGTCGATCAGCGTGCCCTCGCGCTATGCGGGCGAGGCGATCGAGCTCCTGGGCGACGTGGCGCAGCACGCGGTCATCCCGGTCGACGCGTTCGAGACCGAGCGCACGATCGCGCTCGCCGATCTCGTGGCGCTGCGCGACGACATGTATCGCTATCCGGTGCGACTGGCGACGAGCGCGGCGTTCGCGGGTCATCCGTATGGCGTTCCCCCGACCGGCGACGAGACGACGCTGCCCACCGTGACGGTGGAGCAGGTGCGAGCGTGGCATCGTGCGCGCGCCCTCGGCGGCCCGAGCGTGATCGCGCTCGTGGGGGACGTCGATCCCGACGAGCTCGCAGCGCTCGCGTCCGCGGCGTTCGGCGAGTTGAGAGGCGGCGAGCTGGCGGCACTCGACGCGCCCACGTGGCCAGCGCGTGAGATCCAGCGTGTGGAGCATCGCGACAAGGCACAGACGGCCCTCGCGCTCCTGTTCCCGGGGCCGTCGCGCACCGACGACGCGCGATTCGCCTCATCCATGATCGCCGGAGTGACGAGCGGTCTGGGAGGTCGGTTCTTCGACGAGCTGCGCGACAAGCAGTCGCTCGGCTACACGGTGCACGCCTTTGCCAGCGAGCGCGCTCTCGCCGGCGCGTTCGTCGCCTACATCGCCACGTCGCCCGACAAGGAGGAGGTTGCGCGTCGCGGCCTGCTTGCCGAGTTCGCGAAGCTGCGCGAATCGCCGGTGACGGCGACGGAGCTGGCGCAGGCGCAGACGTACGCGATCGGCACGCACGCCATCCGGCAGCAGAGCGGCGGCGCGGTGCTCGGAGACATGGTGGATGCATGGATGTTCGGCCAACTCGCCGAGCTGGCGGAGTTCGACGCACGCGTGCGGGCCGTGACGGCCGCGCAGATGCGGACGATCGCGCGCGCCTACTTCGACGAAGCGCGTCGCGTGGAGGGGATCATCCGGGGAGTCGGCAAGACGGTGTGAGCAACGGGCGGCGTGCGGCGTGGCGTGCGGCGTGCGTGAGGGGCGTGCGGGGTGCGGCGTATCGTGAGGCGGGGAGCGTGCGGCGTGCGGCGTGGAATTCGGAGTGGGTTTGGGTTTGGAGGGCGCGAGAAGGGTGTCGCGGTGAGGCGAGCCTCTCGCAACGATGCCGTATGCCAAGTCGGATCGCGTACGAGCAGCGTGCCTGGGAACTGACCTGCTCCCCAGCGATCACGTCGGATGTGCTCTGGAAGCTGGACGCGTATCGGGCGGCGCTGCTCCTGCTGCATGTCTCGCGCGGCGATTGCAAGACGCTGCGGGCGCGTCCGGATGAGACGGTCGCGCCGCAGCTCATGAGCGCCGCGGCGTCGATCAGCGCCCATCTGGGCGAGGGCTACAGTCGCGCCACTCGCGCCGATCGGCTGCGCTTCCTGGGCTACGCCTTGGGCTCGACCCGCGAATGCGTCGCCTGGTTCGAGGCCGCGCGCGGCGTGCTGCTCGATTCGGTGATCGACGAGCGACTCGTGCTCGTCATGCGCCTTCGCTCCCTTCTCCTTGGCCTGATCCGATCCCTGCGCGGCAACGGCGGTGGCCCCGCTCGATTCGAGCGCTGAGGAACGACACCCTCACCCAACCTCACCCCCTTCCGAATTCCACGCCGCACGCTGCCGCCTCACGATACGCCGCACCCCGCACGC
>JALYXJ010000339.1 GCA_030947165.1 Gemmatimonadota bacterium | reverse complement strand
GCCGCAACCTGAACGACGTTGCCAGTGCGCTCGTGGGCTCGCAGCTCGACGGGGCGGACGCGCGGATCTCGCTGCGCCTCACGGACGTCGCATTCCACTATCCCACCGACGGCAGTGGCCAGGTCGTCGACAGCAACGCCGTGCATCGCGAAGATCGCCTGGCGGTGGGCGTCGACGCCGGCATCCGGTTGGCGCCGGCGGCCGAGCTACGGCTCGCGCTCGCGTCGAACACCACGCACGGCGTGACCGACAATCAGCCGGACAGCCCCGGCGATACGGGCGATTATTACTTCACGACCGCTGAGCGCTCGCACCGCCGCAGCGGCGATCTCCGGCTGCAGCTCTCGCTGCCCGCCGCCACGCAGCTCACGGTGGGTGGGCAGGTCGAGCGCTCATGGCAGGAGAGCGGCACGACCAGCAACTTCGGCGACACGCCTCCTTACAGCCACGCCCGCCGCACGACGGGTGGGTACGCACAGCTCCTCTTCGCATCCGCGCCCTTCACCGCGGCGGTCGGCGCGCGATACGAGCACAACGAGCAGTTCGGCGACTTCGTGACCTATCGTGTCGCCGGCACGGCTCAGGTGCAGCCATCCACACGGATCCGCGCCAGTCTCGGCACAGCCTTCCGCGAGCCGACCTTCCTCGAGAGCTACGGCGGGGGCTTCGTGAACGGCAATCCAGCGCTCGCGCCCGAGCAGGCGTTCAGCATGGACGTCGGCATCGAGCAGCGATTCGGCGAGCGTGGCTCGCTGGTCGCGACGTACTTCGACAATTCCTTCCGCGACATGATCGACTATCAATACGCTTCCACCGGTCCCGACTACTTCAATCTCGCCCGCACACGCACGTCGGGCCTGGAGCTCGAGGGACGCATCGAACTGTTCCCTGGCATCCACGCGGACGCCGCCTTCACCTACCTCGACACGAAGGTCGTCGATCCAGGGGCGAGCACGGCTCCAACAGCCCTGTTCGTGCCCGGTGCGCATCTGCTCCGGCGTCCCATGCATACTGCCGATCTGGGCGCCGGCTATCGGGTGGAGCGGGGCGGGGTGGACCTGCGCGTTCGCCGGGTCGGCACGCGAGAGGACAACTACTACGCCCCGGACTTCTCGGCCAGCCACGTGACGTTGCCGGCGTACACGCGCGCCGATCTTTCCGGCGAGCTGACACTCACGCCCGCCTCCGTGAGCCGCGGCACGGCCACGGCGACGGTGCGCGTGGAGAACGTCTTCGACGCGCGCTACAGCGAGGTCGCGGGTTTCAACTACGATTTCCGGCTCACGGATGGCGCGTCGCTGCGCCAGACTGGATATCGCGCCGCGGGGCGCTGGGCGCTCGTGGGGGTGCGCCTGAGCTATTGAGCGGTCCGCCGCTATCTTTCATGCATGGCGCTGCTCGCGACCGATGCGATCGTCCTCCACGCATTCGACTACCTGGAATCCTCGCGCATCCTGCGTCTCGTCACCCGTGAGGGCGGGGTGCGCAGCGCGCTCGCCAAGGGCGCGCGCCGGTCGTCGCGCCGGTTCGGCAGCGCCGTGGACCTGTTCGCGCAAGGGAACGCCCAGCTGTACGCCAAGCCGGGGCGCGATCTCGACACATTGAGCGCATTCGACGTCGTGCTCGCGCGACCGATGCTGGCGGAAGATCTCGGTCGCTTCGCCGGTGCGTCGGCGATCGCCGAGCTCACGCTGCGCTTCGGCCGCGACGCCGCCGACAACGGACTGTTCGCCGTCGTGGCGGACGCGCTCGACGCGCTGGCACTCGCCGCGCCGGATGCGACGATCACCGCCACCCTCGCCAGCGCCTGGCGCATCGTGGCCGAGCTGGGATTCGCTCCCGCCACGGACGTCTGCGGCGATTGCCACGCGCCGCTCGATCCGACAGCCACGGTGATGTTCAGCCATCGCGCCGGCGGCGCGCTCTGCGTGCGGTGCGGCCGGCTCGCGCCGGCGGGGCGGAAGCTGCCGCCGGACGCGCGCGATACGGTGCGCCGTTTCATCGTCGGAGAACAGGGTCCCCCGCTCGACGACGCGTCCGTGCGTGCCCACCAGCGGTTGCTCCGCGAGTTCCTCGCCGAGCATCTCACCGACGGGCGTCCCTTGCGGGCGCTCGAGCTGTGGGAAGAGCAGCGGTGGTAGCGCCGAACCGTCGATGATTCTCGGCACGGCCGGACACATCGATCACGGCAAGACCACCCTCGTGCGCGCGCTCACGGGGGTGGACACCGACCGGCTGCCGGAAGAGAAACGCCGCGGCATCACGATCGACCTCGGCTTCGCGCCGCTCGTGCTGGACGGTGTGGGCACGATTGGAGTCGTGGATGTGCCGGGCCACGAGGCCTTCGTGCGCACGATGGTCGCCGGGGCGACCGGGATCGACGTCGCAATGCTCGTCGTGGCCGCCGACGAGGGCGTGATGCCGCAGACGCGCGAGCACCTCGCCATCCTCTCGCTGCTCGGCGTCGGTAGCGGGGTCGTGGCACTCACCAAGAGCGACCTCGTGGACACCGATTGGCTCGCGCTCGTGGAAGAAGACGTGCGGGATGCACTCTCCTCGTCCACGCTTGCCGCGGCGCCGATCGTGGCGGTGTCGGCGATGACGGGAGCCGGCTTGGACACGCTGCGTGACGCAATCGCGGCTGCATCACGCGCGATCGCGCGGCGCCCGGCCGAGGATCTGTTCAGGCTGCCGATCGACCGCGCCTTCACGGTCAAGGGCACCGGCACAGTCGTCACCGGCACGGTGTGGTCGGGCACCCTCACGCGCGAGGCAATCGTTCGCGTGCTGCCGAGCGGCGCCACGGTTCGCGTCCGTGGTCTGCATGCGCACGGCCGGGCGACGGAGCGCGTGCAGGCCGG
>JALYXJ010000331.1 GCA_030947165.1 Gemmatimonadota bacterium | reverse complement strand
CCTCAGTCGAAGGAGTCGGAGCGACGCTGCCGCTTGGTGTCCCCCCGCTTCTTCTTTTCGCTGAGCCGGGCCTCCTTCGCTCCTCGCGACGGCTTCGTCGGCTTCCGACGCTTGGGCACCACCAGCGCGGCGCGCACCAACTCCGCCAACCGCGCCTCCGCTGCCTCGCGGTTCTGGCCCTGACTCCGCCGCGCGCTGGACACGACCCGTATCCAGCCGTCCCCGTCGAGGCGGGAGGCCAGCTTCGTGGTCACGCGGTGCCGCGCCGCCTCATCCAGCGCCGACGTCGTGCGGACGTTCCACCGCAGCTCGATGCGAGTGGAGGACGTGTTGACGTGCTGCCCGCCCGCGCCCCCGGCCCGACTGGCTCGATATTCCAGCTCGGCGCGCGGGATCCCCACCGCCTCCGACACCTCGAGCACGCCCTCTTTCGCCATTCGTAACCCCCCGCGTCAACCGGTCGTCTCTGGGAATGTACTGTGGCAGAATGCCAGAACAGACGTGGATGCGGCCGTCTGGCACTTTGCGATTCCGTGTGCCGTGCGCCTCTTCGATCGCTCGACTCCGCAACATCCCTTCCTTCTGGATCCCGCGTCGCTGGTGCGCTGGGTCTATGTCGGACGCCTGTCGATCGCGTCGGCCATCTTCCTGGCCGCCGTCCTCGTGTGGCAGAGCGCGCTCACGGATACGAGCAAGCTGCTCGTGGCCTCGCTGGCATTCGCCGCCACGCTTGGCTTCACGGCCTGCTCGGTCATCTATAGCGAGTTCTATCAGCGACCGCTCCGGCCGACGTTCTATTACCTCCAGTGCGTGTTCGACCTGCTGCTCGTCACGGCAGTTGTCCACGTCACGGATTCCAGCAACTCGCAGTTCGCCGCGCTGTACATCCTCGTCATCGCGACGTCCTCGTTGCTGCTTCCCGTCGGTGGCGGGCTGCTCATCGCGGCACTCGGCAACGTCCTCTACGTGGCGGACGCCTTCTGGACCGTCGACGTCGCCTTCACGGCTGGCGTGTGGCTCCAGCTCGCCGTGTTCGCCCTCGTGGCGCTCGGCAGCGCGTGGCTCAGCAAGAAGCTTCAGGAGGCGGGCGCCGGCACGGAAGCGGTGCTCGCGCACCTCAGGCTGCAAGCCGCGGACATCCTGTTCAACATCCGCAGCGGGATCCTCACGGTCGATGCCGCCGGACGCCTGCTCTACGCGAATCCGATGGCGGAGCAGCTTCTCGGGCTCGACCTCGACCACCTGATCGGCCGACCGGTGCTGGATGCCGTGCGCCGTATCGCGCCCGAATTGGTGGACGCCGTGGAGCGCTCGATGACCGACCGCGTCCGGACTACGCGCGCCGAGGGAGTCATCTCCACCATCGGACGCCGTTTCCCGATCGGGGTGAGCACCACCTACACCGACGGCGACGGTCGCAACACCGACCGGACGGCCACCGCCATCTTCAACGACATCTCGGACCAGAAGCGCATCGAAACGCTCCGCCTCCGCGCCGAGCGCCTCGAGGGCGTGGCCGAGCTTTCGGCGTCGCTCGCCCACGAGATCAAGAATCCGCTCGCGTCCATTCGCAGCGCCTGCGAGCAGCTGTCGCGATCCAGCTTCACCGGCGACGACGAGAAGACCCTGACCCATCTCGTGATGCGCGAGTCCGATCGTTTGAGCCGCTTGCTCTCGGAGTTCCTCGACTTTGCCCGCGTGCGCGTCGCGCGGCGGGAGACACTCGACGTCGGCCAGCTCGCCGCGCACGCCGTAGGCCTCGCGATGGCCCATCCCGACCGTCCCGAGGGGGTGCGCGTCGAGTGCGTGGTCAACGGCGGCGAATTCGTCGTCGAAGGCGACGACGACCTGTTGCACCGCGCGGTGTTCAACCTGCTGCTCAACGCCATCCAGGCGTCGCCGGAGCAGGGCGAAGTGCGGCTGGAGGTCGCGACCGCGACTGCCGACCAGCTCGACATCGGGAACACCTTCGCGTCGGGGGGCGTGGCGCTCAGCGTCAGCGACAGCGGGACCGGCATTCCCGACGAGCTGCGCGACCGGCTGTTCGATCCCTTCTTCACCACCCGACCCGGCGGCAGTGGGCTCGGCCTCGCCGTCGTCCAGCGCGCGATCGACGCCCATCGGGGCCTGGTGTTCGTGGACAGCGGCCCGTCAGGTACTCGGTTCACCATCGTCCTGCCGCGCATCGCGCCGGCGGCTCGCCGCTCCCCGGTGGGCGTCACGACGGACCTCACAACCTCCGCCACGGTTCTCACGTGAGCAATTCACGCATTCCATCGGTCCTCATCGTCGACGACGAAGCGGGCATCCTGGAGTCGCTGGGCATACTCCTTCGCAACGCCGGTTTCGCCACGCACACGGCCCGCGGCGGCCGCGCCGGCCTCGAGCAGCTCGCGTCGCTCCAACCCGACATCGTGCTGTCGGACGTCCGCATGCCCGACGTCGGCGGCGTGGAGATCCTCGCCGCGGCGCGCCAGCAGGACCCGGATACGCCCGTCATCCTCATGACCGCCCAGGCCACCCTGCAGTCGGCCATGCAGGCGGTGAACGAGGGCGCCTTCTACTACATCCAGAAACCGTTCCGCAACGACGAGCTGCTGGCGATCCTCAAGCGCGCTGCGGAACACCGCGAGCTGCGCGTGGAGAACCGCTCGCTCAAGCAGGAGATCAAGCGCCGAGAGGGTCCGGCCGGCGCGCGTCCCGTGGGCAACAGCCGGAGCTGGCTCGACGTGCTGCGGCTCGCCGAAACGGTCGCGCCCACCGAATCCACCGTCCTGATCCAGGGTGAATCGGGGACGGGTAAGGAAGTGATCGCGCGCTACATCCACGAGCTGTCCGCGCGCGCCGAGCGCTCCTTCGCCTCCATCAACTGCGGCGCGCTGCCGGAGAGCCTGCTGGAGAGCGAGTTGTTCGGACACGTGAAAGGCTCGTTCACGGGCGCGATCAAGGACAAGAGCGGCCTGTTCACCGCCGCGGCGAAGGGCACGTTCTTCCTCGACGAGATCGGCGAGACGACGCCGGCGACCCAGGTGAAGCTGCTCCGCGTGCTCCAGCACCGCGAAGTGATTCCCGTGGGTGCCACCGACCCGCAGCCGATCGACGTGCGATTGATCGCGGCGACCAACCGCGAGCTCGAGGAGGAGATCCGTCGCGGCTCCTTCCGCACCGATCTGTACTACCGCCTCAACGTCATCGCGCTGCACCTGCCCACGCTGCGTCAGCGCGCCGATGACATTCCCCTGTTGGCCGAGCACTTTCTCGCGCGCATCGCGGACCTGCGGCAGGAGGCGCAGAAGAGCCTCTCCTCCGGGACGCTCGACGCGCTGGTGAGCTACACGTGGCCTGGGAACGTGCGCGAGCTGGAGAATGCATTGGAGCGGGCGGTGATTCTCACGCCGGGTGGCGAGATCATGCCGGCCGCGCTCCCCGAGCGTGTGACCCAGCGTGTAAGCGAGCCGCTCGTCGCGGAGCGCACCCCGACGAACCCGACGCTCGAGGCCGTGGAGCGTGCGTACATCATGTGGGTGCTCCAGAGCGAGAGCGGCAACAAGAGCCGCGCCGCCGAGGTGCTTGGCATCGATCCGTCGACGCTCTATCGGAAGCTCTCACGCTACGGCGTGGAGGCATGACGGCCGGGACGCTCGAGGACACGCGGCCGCCAGCGCGGCCGGCGTGGCTGGTTCCCGCGCTCGTGACGCTCATCGCTACCGTGGTGGCGTGGTGGGCGAGCGTGCCGTACGTCGTGGGCGTCTTTCACGACGACGGCGTGTACGCGTTGCTCGGCAAGGCCATCGCCTCGGGGCAGGGCTTTCGCTACATCCAGCTTCCCGGCGCTCCGGCGGCAACGCACTACCCGCCGCTCTATCCGCTCGCGCTGGCCATGCTGTGGCGCGTCGCGCCGAACTTTCCCGACAACATACCAGTCCTGCTCGGCCTCAACGTGCTCTGCCTCGGTGCGGCGGCGCTGGGACTCTACAGCCTGCTCCGACGTCGCTTCGGCTGGCGTGAGGAGCAGGCGGCAGCGGTCTCGCTCGTCGGAATCCTTTCCACACCGGTGCTCACGCTCGCCGGCGCGGTGTTGT
>JALYXJ010000315.1 GCA_030947165.1 Gemmatimonadota bacterium | reverse complement strand
GGCGCGACGAGTCGGATGAAGGCGAGCGGGCTGCGAGCGAACCAGCGCTCCCGCTCCGCGTCGGCGCCGAGGGGAAGGTCCGTGACCAGCACGCCATGCGCGCCGGCATCGGCCGCGCGTCGCAGCGCGTCGTCGCCGCCGCGAAGCAGTGGATTCAGGTAGCTGAACAGCACGACGGGAATCGTCAGCCCGGCAGTGGCAATAATCTCCAGCACCTGGTCGAACCGGATGCCCTGATCGAGCGCCGTCTGCGAGCTCGCCTGGATCACCGCGCCGTCGGCGAGCGGGTCGGAGAATGGGACGCCGACTTCCACCACGTCCGCCCCGCTCTCCTCCAGCCCCTGGAGCAGCGCCACGCTCCGCGCCCGGTCGGGGTGGCCGGCCGTGACATACGGAACGAATGCGCGACGTCCGTCCGCCTTCAATCGCGCGAACCGCTGCGCGATCGCGTCAGACGAAGTAGTCGCCAACCCTGATGCCATATCGGTCCGGATCCTCGGTCTTGATGATCGTGCGGAGGTAAACCCCCTCGGCGCTCTGCTCGGCCAGGTCGTGCAGGGTGCCTGGATGCAGCAGGTTGCCGCGCGAGTCGCTGATCACGCGCACAATTGGGCGGGACAACATCTCGGGAATGGGGTTCACCGCGTGCACGATGCCCAGCTCGAATGTGTCCAGTACGACGAGCGTCCCGACGGGATAGATACCCGTGAGGTTGATGAAGGCCTTCACCACGACCGGGTCCATGCCGCGGCGCGGATTCTCGCGCATCTCCGCGAGCACCTGGGCCGGCGACATCGGCGTCGTCTGGTACGACCGCCGCGACGTGGCGGCGTCGAAGCCGTCGGCGACCGCGACGATCTTGCTGAACATCCCGAGCGCGCGCGGCCGAATGGGGCGCGGATACCCGGTGAGGTCCAGCTTCATGTGATGCTCGTGTGCCACCACCATGGACCGGTACGGCAGCTCCTGCTGGCCGCGGAGCTGGAACAAGGCGAGGGCGCCGAGCCACGGATGCGCGGCGATCAGGCGCCACTCGTCGTCCGAGAGGCTGCCGGGCTTGTTGATGATCTCGGCAGGCACGCGCGACTTGCCGATGTCGTGAAAGAGCGCCGCCATCCCGAGATCATACAGCTGCATCTTGCTGAAGCCGAGCCGCTTCCCGAGCGCCACGGAGAAGATGCACACGTTCACGCTGTGGGTGAACGTGTACTCGTCGTATTCGCGGATCGTCGTCAGCCCGACCAGCGACGTCTCTTCGTTCAGGATCTGATCCACGATCCCCTGCACGATGCGCTTGACCTTCTTGACGTTCGCGCTGCGACCCATGCGCACGGAGGTCATCAGCTCCTTCGTGGCGGCGACCGAGTGCGCGTAGGTCTTCTTCGCGACCTCCTTCGACTTCTGTCGCGACTCTTCGTCGGCCTCCTGCTCCATCGGCTCGCCGACCTCGAAGGCCTGCAGCTCCTGCTGCCCGAGCTTCGCCTGCAGCTGGTGGAGTCGCGTGGCCGGCGGATCCGTGGACGGCACGAGCAGCAGCGCCAGGAAGCGCGACCACTGTTTGACCGTTGGCGCCGCGCGCAGGTGGAGTGAGCCGACCCCGGAGGAGCTGAAGACCGAGAGCAGGTGGCTGAAGCTCGCATAGTTGTCGAGGTCGAGCCGCAGCCGAACGCCGTTGATGAACACGAACTCGCCGGACACGCGGATCTCCAGCTCGTGCTCCTTCTTTAGCAGCTCGCTCGCCATGGCGCTGAGCTCCTCCGCCGATTTCACGACCGCCGCGTTCTCCAGCGGATAGAGCCGGATGGCGCGCAGCGCGGCGTAGAAGGCCATGATGAGCTTCTTGCCGGAGCCGCGAATGAAGGCGTCGTCGCTTCGATCGCCGAAGGGGGACGGCGCCGACGCCTTGGGCGGCAGCGGGCGGGGGGGCGGACCGGGCCGCGAGGGGTTCGTCACGTGGTCGCGCCCCGGAGCGCGCGCCCGACCGCGTTGCGCACGATCACGTCCTTCTCGTTGGCCGCCTTCTGGAGCGACGCGCGCGCGTCGGCGCTGCCGATGCGTCCCAGCGCGACCGCGGCGCAAGCCCGCAGCTCGGCGTCTTCGCGACGACCGAACATGGACTTGCCATTGAGCATCCCGTCGAGCGCGACGACCCCCGCCTCACCACACAAGGATCCGTACGCCTCGAAGACCGCCATCTTCTCGGTGAGGTCGGCATCGCGGATCGAGCGGCCCTTCACGATCCCCTCGAGGCGAGGTAGCGCCGGACGATAGGCGTGGGCCTGAAGGGCACGCACAGTCGCGACGCGCACGTCGCGATCGCTGTCCTCGACTGTCCGCTCCAACGCCTGAAGCGCGCTCGGCGAGCCGATCTCCGCCAGCGCCTGCACAGCCACATTGCGCAGGGCAGCGTCGCCGTTCTCGAGGACCTTGGAGATCGGCCCGACGGCCGCGGGCGTCTTCAGCCCGCCCGCGCGCTTGATGGCCTCCTGCGCGACGTCAGGCTTCGGCGAGACGATGAGCTTGACCAGATCCCCCGTGCTCTGCGCCGCGAGCCGCGACGCCGCCTGCTCGAGCAGCGGCCGCAGCTTCGGGTTCTGGAGACGCCCGAGCCATTCGAGCACCGTGGACAGTGCGGTGCCGCGGAGCTGCTCGAACAGTTCGCCCAGCTCGTCTGCCGGGGGCAGCGTGGCCGCACCGTCCATCGACTGAAGGAGCTGCGAGAGTGCTTCCGGTGCGCTCAACCGCGCCGGCAGTTGGGCCATGCGCTCGCTGTGCGCCGGCGTGATGTCGATGGCGCGCTTGCCCGCCACGAGCGACTCCCGGACCAGATACGCCACCGTGCGGAACTGTCCGGCCGAGAGCAGATGGAGCATGAAGTTGTCGATCACCTGCGCCACTTCCTGGCGCAACGTCGGATCCGCCTGCTGCTCGAAGATGTCGAGCAGCATGGCCACCACGTTCAACCGCAGGTCGCTCTCGTACTCGCGCCGGACCTCGGTCTGGAGGTACTCGATCTCCTTCTCGTCCAGGAAATAGAACGTCGCGTCGAAGTCGGCCATGTTCACGACGCCCGGGCGCGCCTCCACCGTCTCTTCGGCCGCACTCCCCGCGTATTCCGCCGGGTCGATACGCCGGTTCTGCCGTTCCACGCCCACCCCATCGTCGTCCGTCACGTGCTCGGCGCCCGACGTGAGGGGCACCGTCGGCTCGACGTTCATGTCGACGTACCGATAGCGCAGGTAAACGAAGTCGACCTGCCACAGCATCGTCAACAGATCGTCCTCGTCGGGCGATGCCTTGCGCACGCGCTGGAGGATGTCGAGCAGCTTCGTCAGCTCTTCGTTGTCCAGCCCGCGCAGGAAGCGCAGCTCGCGCACCCCGTCCTTGTAGAAGATCCAGGGGAGGCTGTCGCTGCTCTTGGACGATTCCTCCAGCACCGTCTGCCCGGCGAACTTCACCTCCTGCTCGGTGAAGGTCAGCACGAGCTCGTCGACCACCTCCCAGATCGGGGAGAAGCTGGCGCGAAGCGCGTCGTGCGCTGCCTTGTAGACGGGATTGTTCGGGAGGTAGAGCTGGTGCGCCCTCGCCGCTTTGCCGAAGAGGCGGAGGAGCTCCTCGACGAGCGCTGGATCGACTGGCGGCGGTGCATTATCCAGCTCGCCTACCGGCTGGTGGGCCGACGGCATGGTCACCCGTCCAAGATACCCATTTCCATCACCTGCGCCACATCCTTGTCACCGCGCCCGCTCACACACAGCAGCACGACGTCGTCGACGGTCCAGCGGCCGGACTCGCGAACCATCCACGCCACGGCATGCGCCGTCTCGAGGGCCGGAATGATCCCTTCCAGGCGACTCAACATCGTGAACCCCGCCAGCGCCTCGTCGTCGCGCACCGACACATACGTCGCTCGGCCGCTGTCCTTGAGAAAGGAGTGCTCCGGTCCTACCCCCGGATAGTCCAGCCCCGCCGAGATCGAGTGCGCTGGATGCACCTGGCCGGCGTCGTCCTGCAGCAGGTAGCTCAACGCGCCGTGCAGCACCCCCGGCGTCCCCCGCGTGAGCGACGCCGAATGCCGCTCGGTGTCGAGCCCCTCCCCCGCCGCCTCGACGCCGATCAACTCCACGTCGCGATCGGGAACGAACGCGTGGAAGATCCCCATCGCGTTCGAGCCCCCGCCCACGCACGCAATCACGCTCCTGGGCAGGGTCCCTGCGCGCTCGAGCACCTGCGCGCGCGCCTCCGCTCCGATGATCGCCTGGAAGTCGCGCACCATCCGCGGATAGGGCGCCGGTCCCACCACGGAGCCGATGATGTAGTGCGTGTCGTTCACATTCGTGACCCAGTCGCGAATCGCTTCGCTCGTGGCGTCCTTCAGCGTGCGCGTGCCACTCAACACCGGGACGACCGTCGCGCCCATGAGGCGCATTCGAAACACGTTGAGCGACTGCCGCCGCATGTCCTCCTCGCCCATGTACACCACGCACTGGAGACCGAAGCGGGCACATACCGTGGCCGTCGCCACGCCGTGCTGCCCCGCGCCGGTCTCGGCGATGATCCGCGTCTTGCCCATGCGGCGCGCCAGCAGCACCTGTCCCACGGTGTTGTTGATCTTGTGCGCGCCGGTGTGGTTGAGGTCCTCGCGCTTCAGGTACACCCGCGCGCCGACCTTCTCCGAGAGTCTTGGCGCATCGCTCAGCGGCGAGGGCCGTCCCACGTAGGTGGCCAGCATCGTGGAGAGGTCTGACCGGAATGCCGGATCCTCCTGCGCGATGGCATAGGCCGTCTCGAGCTCGTCGAGCGCGGGAATGAGCGTCTCGGGAACGTATCGGCCGCCGAAGGCGCCGAAGCGGTCGGACGGGTGGATCGCTGTGGTGGCGCTGCTCATGCTGCTCGCTCGCTAGTCGCTGAGGCCGCGGACCGCGGCCACGAAGGCCCGGATGCGTGCGTGATCCTTGATGCCCGGCGCAGACTCCACACCGGAGGAGACGTCGACAACCATGGGTGAAACGTAGCTGATCGCCTCGGTCACGTTTTCGGGGGTCAGCCCGCCGGCCAGCACGATGCGGTGTCCCGGCTCCATCGCGTCGAGCGATTCGCCGAGCGAGCCCCACGGCACGGCCACTCCCGTGCCGCCGAGGCGCCCGCTCACCAGGGCGTCCACCACGAGCGCATCGGCGGCGTCAGCGAGCGCCTCCGCATCATCTCCGAGCACGCCATCCGGCGTGCGGACGACGGCCCAGATCTCCAGCCCCGTCGCG
>JALYXJ010000274.1 GCA_030947165.1 Gemmatimonadota bacterium | reverse complement strand
GCCTGGTCGCGCCCGCCGACAGCGTGCGCGACGACGGTCGTCGTGCCCACGGAGAGCATCTGCGTGAGCGCGAGCACGGCAAAGGTGAGGTTGCCGGCGATGGCTACCGCCGCGACGGCGGCGGTGCCGAGCCGCCCGACCCAATAGAGGTCAACGAGGACGTACAGGGTCTGGAAAACCATCATCGCGAGCATGAAGCTCATCGTCTTCAACAGATGCCGCGTGATGGAGCCGGTGGTGAGATCTTGCATGGCCGAAGATGTACCCATCGTTCGGCGCGGACAAGGCACCGGCCTAGTAGAGGTACACCTTCGTGCCCACCGGCACGTTGCGGTACATCCACTCGATGTCCTCGTCCGTCATGCGCACGCAGCCGTGCGTGGCCGAGGTGCCGATGGATTTCTGGAACGGGGTGCCGTGGATCTGGTAGCCGTCGCCCAGCTTGAGTCGGTAGTGCCCGAGCTCCCCCGCCACCGTGCGGTGCTTCGTTCCCACGGGCGGGATGAACAGCGTGTTGTCGAATACCACGTGCTCGTCGAGCACGAGCGGAATGAACTCCGACTCGCCCGGCGGGATCACCCCCACCTCGCCGCCCTTGACCATCAGCCGCGTGCCGTCGCGCAAGTGGACGACCTCGCCCCGATTCAGCGTTCGGAGCCGGAGCCCGTGCTCGGTGGCCACTTCGGCGTAGTGCCACTCGGGTGGCGTCCAGGTCGGCTCGGTGTCCTTGGCGAGCACGGTGCGCACCCCGCGCGGCGTCTCGAACCGCCACGACTTGCTGCCGTAGGTCAGCGTGGTGTTCTTGGCCGTGGCCACGGTCGCGGTGCGCAGCGTGTCACTGCCGTCGATCACCCACAGTCGGTGGTCGCCGATGTCGACGACGATGCGGTAGCCGGTGGCGCGCGCCGCAAGCGCACGCGCCGACTCATAGGCCGACCGGTCTTCGCGCGAACGGAAGCTGCGCACGAGGCGCACGGGGGCGGCCATCTTGTTGGCGATGGAGGCGAACAGACCAGGCTCCGCCACGGAATCCGTAACGACGGCGAGGCTGTCCGGGGGAGGGGTCGGCTTGGGCTGCTGCCCGGAGGCGGCCGGTACGGCGGCGGAGAGAAGAGTGAGGCCAACGATCAGCCGAGGGAAGCGCGTCATATGAGGCGTTTGCTGGGTCGGGGAGGAGTCGTGTACCACCATATTAGCACCATCCGTTCCACTCGAAAAACAAGTGTTCCGCGAAAAAACGATAGCAAATCGGCCTGGTCAACATCCCGGTAGCCGTAAGCGTCTTTCCTGATGAGATCTATACGGCTCCACGCGTTTGGTGGAGCGAGCCTATCCGAAGCTCATCCACTACAACAAGCTCGACAAAGGGGGCCACTTCGAGGCGTGGGAGCAGCCGACGATCCTGGTGAACGAGGTGCGCGCGGGGTTCAAGTCATTGCGCTAGTTCAACGGTCGTGTGCTAAACGGCGCGCCCGACAGACGCGCCGTTCCGCGTTCCACAAGATGGAGCAGACATTCAGCGCCGCGTGATCACCCCGCACGCGATCCGCGCCCCCGAGTTCCCCGACGGATCCGTACGCTGAT
The DNA here is from genome assembly GCA_030947165.1 of Gemmatimonadota bacterium. The sequence goes on along the minus strand of JALYXJ010000274.1, from coordinate 5,190 downwards.
CGTCAGGCGCCGCATGGACCACGATTGCCGTTCCGTCGGCGTCGAACACCGTGGTGCTCGCATCGTCGAGCGTAACGCGCGGATTCAGCATCTCCACGAACACGGCGCCCTGCGCCGAGGTCCTGACGTTCGACATGTCGCCCGCGTGCGGTCCGTCCGGGTTCTCCAAACCATGCTTCCGCGCGAATGGATTGAAGTGCGCGCCGGCCGTCGTGAAGTCCGGCCCGTCGCAGCGACCGGTCTGATGGAAGTGAATGCCGTGAACGCCCGACGGGAGTCCGCTCAGGTCGCCGACGATTCGGATGCCGGCGCCGCTCTCCTCGAGGTTCAGCACGCCGATCGATCGACCCGACGCGTCGTGCAGAGTCGCGGTGCCACGCGGCGCGTGACCGTGAAGCATGGTCCGGCAGCCGGCCGAGAGGAATGCGGCCGCGAGGGCGAGCAGCAGAGATCGGGATGGCATGAGGGCAGGGTCAGCGGGTGATCGACGTATGCGTCCGTCCGTCGCACCGCACGCTGCACCTATCGAGCCGCAGTGTTGCCTCAGCGCACCCGCCGCACCGCGACCATGTTCTGCACGTACCAGGCGCCGTAGTCGCCGCCCAGGTCGAGATAGTTCACCTCGCCCAGCGCCGACGACGCATGGATGATCCGGCCGTCGCCAACGTAGATGGCGACGTGCGAGATGGCCTCGTTCGGCTCGGCGAACATGAGCAGATCGCCTGGACGAAGCGCGGCGGGATCGAGCGCCACCTCCTCGCCCACTCGCGCCTGTTCCCGGGCAGTGCGAGGCAGGCGAATGCCCTGCCGCGCAAAGACGTACTTCGTGAAGCCGGAGCAGTCGAAGCCGCTCTCGGGCGTGTTTCCGCCCCACGTGTACGGCGTGCCGACGTACTGATGCGCCGTCTCGAGCACCCGCGCCGCCATGGCGGTTGGCGCGGGTGAGCGAGGGATGCGGACGCCGGAGGAGCCCGATGCGCCCCCCCCGGCGCCGCTCGAGCGGCTCGATCTGCCGCTGGCGTCCACCGCCTCGCCGATCATGATCGCGGTCGAGAGCACCGTCGACGGCGAGAGGGAAATCATCCCCTGCGCGCAGCCACAGAGGAGGAGCAGGGAAGACGCGAGCGCGGGGCAGGGAACTCGGAGGAGGCGCGGGGTCATGCCCACCGGAAGGCAGCTTTGGCGCCACGGATGTCCGTCACGTCAACGAGTTGCGGGACAAGAGGTTACGGTGTTCCGTCCGTGCGCGACGGGAGCGCGATCGTCCGCATTTCCGGACAGAACGGATGTGCGGAGTTGGACACAACGTTCCACTGGGGAGAGATTTGCGCGCATGAAGAGAGAGCTCTGGCTCCGCCTGCATCGCTACGGATTCGACGACCTCGTTCCCGCCCATCTGGTGGACCGCGTCGCCACGATGTTCGTGGGCACGGCCAACGCCTCGACCCACGCCTTTGCCGCCAAGGTCGCGCGCAAGCAGCAGTGGACGACGCCATTCGCACTGCGCGCCATTTCCGAGTACAAGAAGTTCCTCTACCTCGGGATGATTGCCGACTTCAGCGTCACGCCGCCGAAGGTCATCGACGGCGTCTGGCACGAGCACTTGCTCTTCACCCGCGCGTATCGCGACTTCTGTCGCGACGTGCTCGGCCGCGACTTCGATCACCATCCCGAGCTCCTCCCGGCGCAGCCGCAGACCCACGTCTTCGAGGCGCAGTACGCCGCAACGCTGTTGCTCTACTCGGCGGAGTTCAATGCGGTGCCGCCGGCCGATGTGTGGGGAACACCAAAGTTTGCAACACGGGACGGCAAGGGCGCCCCCTCACCTCCGCGCCGTCGGAAGGACACGGGGACGGCCGAGCTGGCAACCTTCGAAGACGCTCCGCTCCACATGTACTTCGAGAGCATGGGCTCGAGCGACGTGGGCTCGGCGGGCGACTCCGTGTTCGGCGGAGGCAGTGGGTTCTCGGGAGGTGGTGGTGGCAGCGACTGGGCCTCCGACTCCACCGCCGACTCCACCGCTGACTCTGGGTCGGGCGGAGGCGGCGACTCGGGCGACGGCGGTGGATCCGGCTGTTCCTCGAGCTGTGGGAGCTGCGGCGGAGGCGATTAGCGGCTCCTTATCTGCACCTACAGGGGCTTGGTACTCTGCAGCGCGTCGAAGAACGCGCTATCGGCGATCGCCGTCATGCTGAAGCTGAGGTGAATGTCGAGCTGCTCGGAGAGTCCGCGCGACATCGATTCGTCGAAGATGCGCAGCACCACCCGCAGATCCGGGGCGAACGACCGCGCGTTGAGCCCGATCTCCAGGTTCACATAATCGGCGTCGATGACCGAGTACAGCGCCTTGGCCCGTGTCACGCCCACATCGTGCAGCACTCTCGGTAAGCGGGCGTCGCCGATGTAGACGTCGGCACCGCGACTGCGGAACAGCTCCACCGCCGACGCGTCGTCGTTACGCTCGACGATGATCACGCGCTCGCCCGCACGCAGGAGCCCGTCGGCGATGAAGCTGCCGAGCCGGCCAAGCCCGCAGAGAATGACGTGGCCGGAGTGTGGGTAGCGCCGGCGGCCAAGCGCGAGCTGCGCGCGTCGCTTCACGACGCGGTCCACCGTAAGGGAAAAGATCATCCAGATGAAGAAGGTCGACGCGACGATGAGCATGATCCCCGCGACCTTGCTCCCGTTGCTGGAGCGCACGAGCGAGATGTCTCCGTACCCGACCGTGGCCACCGTCACGACGACGAAGTAGAGGGCGTCCAGCCAGGGCAGACCCTCCGCAACGTGGAAGAACGCCGTCGCGACGAGCACCAGCACACCGAAGGCGATGACGAGACGGCGGATCAGGTGATCGCCGGTGTTGTACGCCGGCTCGTCCGGTACGTGCGCTGGCGCATACCGGAGCGTGTGCGAGATCGGCGCGCGGAGCGCCTCGACGAACGTCGGTGCGGCGATCTCGGCGGGGTTGAGGATGTGGACGTTCGGATAAGCCGCTCGCAGGTGAGACTCGATGTTCTTGTTGTAGAACGACGCGACGATCGGAAGCGTCGGGTGCTGTGATACGAGCGCGAGCAGCTGTTCCAGGTTGCGCTCGTCGCGGTCATCGACGAGGAACGCCATGTCGATCGGAGCGAGGTCGACATCGCGAAGGGCCCGCGTGATGCCCTCGAACGTGGACCCGGAGGCGTCGCTCGAGTCCGGAGGCAGCGTGAGCTGCACGATCGCGCACCCATTCGCCGTCGCGAGAGCGCGAAGGCGATAGGCCAGGTGTCCGGAGCCGAGAATGAGGACCGCGGACACGCGCGTCACTCGCGCGACAGCCGCCGACCGTCGGCCTGTCGCTTCGCCTGCGCGACGATCCCACCCGCGCGCGCATCCGCCTCGCGGACGATCCGGTCGGCCTGCTGGTCTGCTTCCCGCCGCAGGCGATCCGCCGCGGCCTGCGCGGCGAGGCGGGCCACCGGGCTGGTCGCGCGCGACTGAAGGGAATCGGCCTGAGTGTTTCCCTCGTGTCGCGTCGCGGCCGCCAGCGTATGCGCCTTCGCGCGGATCGTATCGGCCAGACGTGTGGCTTCGGCGATGATCCGGTCCGCTTCCTCGCGCGCGCGACGGCGAGCGTCGTCGGCGGCCGAGTCGGCCTTCTGCTTCACGCCGGCCGTGCGAGTCGCGACCTGCTGCTGAACGAGACTCGCCGCCGCATCGCGTGCGGAGCCTGCCATGCCGCCAAAGCTCGGCGTCACCGTCGGATTCGTCATCGTTCCCGTGATCTGCACGCCCAGGTGCACGGTCTCGGCCACCTCGCTTCCGGCGGCGGCGCCGAGCAGCGTGCGAGGCACCGCCAGCGAGAGCTCGTACTTCAGCGACTGATCGATCCCGTTAGAGCCGGCGACCGTCACGTCGATTCCGTTCATGGTGACGACGAATGGCTTCACGTGCACGCGGCCATCGGCCACGTCGTACGCCGCCTTCACCGCGCCGAGTGACGGCTTGCGGAGCTGCTCGAGCTTGAGTGCGTCGGAGAGCTTTTCGAGCACCGGGGCGCCCTGCACGATCAGCCGGTCGGTCTCGATCGCGCCCTTGCCGGTGAGCGCAGTGAAGATCGGAACCATGTCCCGCCCCAGCGGTCCCTTGAGCCCCACGGAGCCGGAGATGCCCCCCTGCGCCCACCGAGCGATTGGGGCGAGCTTCTGTACCGTGGTGAGAGCGGCGAAAGCGGCGGGAATGTCCACCGCCGCGAGCTCGAGATCGACGTCGAAGGTCGGGCGGCCGGGGGCGATGGTCTCGTAGAAGCCGTTGGCGACGACCGTCCCGCGAAGCGTCTCCATGCGGAGCTCGTTCAGCGTCACGCGCTGGTTCTTCACGTGCAGGTCGCCGCGCACGTTGGCGAGCGTGAGCGTGCCGTACGAGACCTGCGCGGCGTTCGCCTTCAGCACGAAGTCGACATGGGGCGGCACCGGAATGACCTCGGTCGTCTTGTCCTTCGAGCGCCACTCGTTCAGGTCGAACCGGTTGCTGCTCACGGTCGCGCTCCCGCGCAGATCGTCGCCGCGCAGCGCGAAGGCGATGACGTTCTCCAGCGATCCGGCCGCGCGCACGTCACTGCTGCCGATGCGCGCCGCGAAGCTGGTCAGCTCGGCAGTGCGGGGGGTGAAGTGGAGCGCGGCGGTGTCGATGGCGATTGGATACGGCACCGCGGCTGTACGCAGGGCAACCTTCGCCGCGCTCGCCGTTCCGCTTGCGGCGACGCGGTCGTACCGGCCGGCATCGACGTCCGACATCCGGGCGTGCACGGCGACGTCGGCAGCGAGGGAGCCCGCAAGCTCGCTCACTCCGTCCAGCTTCACCGTGCGGCCGACGTCCGCCAGGTTCAGCGCGCCGACGAGGCGGAGATCCGCATCCGGATCGCTGACCGGTGTGCGCATGACCAGGCGCGCGTCGAGGGGGCGTCCGCCAATCGCTGCGTGAAAGCGCTTCAGGTTGATCACCGTGCTGTCCACATGGCCGCCAGGATTGTCGATCGCGAGGTCCATGAAGATCTCGCGCGCGGGGAGGGGCAGCGACGGGTACTTGAAGGCGCCGTTCTCCACGCGCGCGCGCAACGCCAGAGCCGGGAAGGCGTGCGGTCCATAGAGACCACGCACGCTGCCGGACGCCGACATCGTGCCGGCGGCCTGAAGCCGCGCGAAGTCC
>JALYXJ010000261.1 GCA_030947165.1 Gemmatimonadota bacterium | reverse complement strand
CGCGCGAGCAGAGCACGCCGGGGTCCAGGGCGAGACGCTTCGCCGCCTCGTCACGCGCCGTCTTCAGCGCGGAGACCCGGGCGTCGAACTCGGGATCACGATCCCACCGAGTGGCCTTGGGAAATTTCGGGAGCTCAGATTCCGCGACGGCGAGCGCGCGACGGACGGCGTCAAGCAGGTCACCGCCACGTTGCTCGAGAATCCCGCGCGGCATTCCCTTGATCTTCGAGAGCGCGTCGCGCGTCTGCGGTTGCGTGCGCGCCATGTCGAACAGCTGCTCGTTGCCGAGGACGCGAAATGTAGCGCGGTCCATCTGCCGCGCCACACCTTCGCGCCACGGCACCAGCTCGCGCAGCACGGCCAGCTCGCGACGCGTGAGGTCGCGCGCGCCCTTCAGCTTGAGAAACGAGAGGGCCGGGTCCTCGTCGGCCCAGCGTGTGCCCTCGAGCAGCGCAAACTCCTCGCGCGCCCAGCTTATGCGGTCCATCCTCGCCAGCTCCGCCGACATCTTGTCTTTCAGCTCGAGCAGATAGCGCGTGTCCTGAGCTGCATAGTCGAGCATGTCCGCGGTGAGCGGTCGCATCGACCAGTCGGCGCGCTGGTGCTTCTTGTCGAGCTTCACATCGAAGAAGCGCTCGAGCAGTGCAGCCAGCCCGAACGCGGTGTAGCCGAGTAGCTGTGCGGCGATGCGCGTGTCGAAGATGTGCTTGATCTTCCAGCCGTAATCCTGCTCGAGCAGCCGCAGGTCGTAGTCGGCATCGTGGAACACGACCTCGACGGCGGGATCCTCGAGCAGCCGACCCAGTCCGGTGGGCTGCCCGATGGGCAACGGATCGATCACGGCGTGCTGGTCGCGCGTGGAAAGCTGCATCAGGTAGATGCGATCGACGAAGCGATGAAAGCTCGCTCCCTCGGTATCCAGGGCGAGCTCCTTCACCTTCGCGATGCCGTTGGTGAACTGCTCGACGGCTGGTACGGTGTCGAGATAGACGAACGATGCGGCGTTCGCGCGGTCGGCCACGCTGACTCCTCGCTCTGTTGGCGGATCGGTTAACGCGGTAATGTAGCGCCTCGCACCGTCGCGTCACGCGGCGGGCATTCCCTCGCCCATCGCATGACGGACCCAACGAAAGATCCCTCGCGCGACCTGCATCCCGGCGAGGCCAGCGAGCACCGCAACGCCACCGAGCCGGCCCACCGCGGCACCGTGCCCCCCGGCGACGTGGGGCGCGGTGCGGTGCGCCACAACCGGTCGGTGGGCTGGCGCAGCCGGGACATCGTGCGCACCGCGGCCCTCGTGCTGGGGATGTACCTGCTCGTCCAGCTGATCTGGTACGCCAACGCGCTCTTCCTCCTGATCTTCCTCGGCATCCTGTTCGCCATCGCGATCTCGGCGGGCGTGGACCGGCTCCAGCGCCTCGGGGTGCCGCGCGGCATGGGCGCGGCGCTCATCGTCATCGTCTTCTTTGGGCTGCTGACCGGCTTCGGGGCGTGGATGGCGCCGGTGCTGCGGGCGCAGGGCGCCGAGCTGCGCGTGAAGATGCCCCAGGCAATCGACCGGGTCGAAGAGTGGCTCAACCGGCGGCAGAGTGGGATGCTGGGCGTCCTCTTCGGGGGCGCTCTGGCCCCCGCGGGAGGGGCTGACACCGCCGCGCCCGCAGCGGGAGCAGCGCCAACCGCGCCGGCGGCGGCGCCCGCCGCCACACCACGCGCCCCCGCCACACAGGGCGATTCCGCCAAGCCGGCGCCGCAGACGCGAACCGATTCCACGGCGGCACCTGCCAACCATGGGCTCCGGGGCATGCTCCAGCAGCAGCTCGGCGGCGCGTCGCGCTACCTGTTCGGCTTCCTGTCGCACACGGTCGCGGCCGTCGGCGGCATCGTGCTGGTCGTCTTCCTGAGCATCTATCTCGCGGCCGATCCCGAGCTGTACCGGCGTGGCGCGCTGGCGCTCCTGCCGACTCGACGCCGCAGGCAGGCGTCGCTGGTGATGGATCGCATCGCGACCGTGCTGCGGAAGTGGCTCGTGACGCAGCTCATCGCGATGGCAGTCATCGGCACGGTCACCACCATCGCGCTGCTGGTGCTGCGGGTGAAGGCCGCATTCGCCCTCGGTTTGCTGGCCGGCCTGTTCGAGTTCATCCCGACCGTGGGACCGATCCTGAGCGCCGTGCCCTCGGTGGCGATGGGATTCCTCGACTCGCCCGAGAAGGCGTTCCTCGTGATGGCGGTGTACATCGGTATCCAGTTCCTGGAGAATCACCTGTTGATCCCGCTTCTCATGAAGGGAGGCATGGATCTGCCGCCGGCGCTCACCGTGCTCGCCCAGGCACTCCTCGCGATCGTGTTCGGCTTCCTGGGACTGATGGTGGCGGTGCCGCTGCTGGCCACGGTGCTCGTCGTGACGCAGGCGCTCTACGTGGAGCATCTGCCCACTCAGGGGACGTGGACACATCGTGTGGTGACCGGGGGGGGGGATCACGACCTCGACGAGTCGCTGGAGGACGAGTTGGCCGCGGACGGCTGATTCATGGAGGCGCTGTTCGCGCGCTTTCCACGGCTGGCCGACTCACTGCCGTACGTGGGGCTCGGCGTCTGCGCGACGCCCGTGGAGCCATGGGTGATCGGGGACGCGACGATGCTCGCGAAGCGCGATGACGTGAGCGCACCACCACCGGGCGGCAACAAGGTGCGCGCGCTCGAGCTGCTGCTGGCCGGGATGCGGGCGGACCAGACGCTGCTCACGGTGGGTGCCACCGGCTCGACGCACGCGCTGGCCGTGGCGCAGCATGGCGCACGACTCGGTTCGCGCACGACAGTCATCACCTGGCCGCAGGAGACGCACCCGGTCGCACTCGCCACGGCGGCTCGCCTCGAGGAAGTAGCGCACGTCGTACGCGCCGGCTCGGTGGCGGAGGCGTACCTGCGGGCGGCGATGCGTCGGATGCGCGGCGGCGTGCACTGGGTGCCGGCCGGCGGCAGCGTTCCGCTCGGCGCACTCGGACACGTGAGCGCGGCGCTCGACACCGCCGAACAGCTGTTGCGCGCGGGCTGGCACGCGCCGGACAGCCTGGTCGTGCCGCTCGGCACGGGAGGGACGGCGGCCGGTCTACTCGTCGGGCTGGCCCTGGCCGGGTTGCCGACGCAGGTCGTGGGCGTGCGCGTCGTACCGCGCGTCGTGGCCAACCGTGCTCGCGTGCTCCGACTCACGCGTCGCACGCATGCCCTGCTGGCGCGGCTTGCAAAGGTGGCGCTGCCGGCGGTGGATGCCACACGATTTCTCGTGGACAGCGACGCGTACGGCGGTGCATATGGACGCGAGACGGCGGACGCGCGGGCGGCCGCGGAGGAGCTGCGCATGGCGGGCGGTCCGATGCTCGAAGCCACCTATAGTGCCAAGGCGTTCAGCGTCGCACTTGCGCGGGCACGGCATTCGCCTGACGAGCGCGTTCTCTTCTGGCTAACGTTCGACGGGCGATGGCTCGCGACCGGCTCGGCGGCGCCGCCGCCACGTCCCTCACCACCCTCACGATGACCAACGCGCTCCCGGAAGTCGTCTTTCACATCTATCCGGCCGACTGCGACATGCTGGGGCACGTCAATCATGCCACGATGCTCGGCTTCCTCGAGCGCGCGCGCTGGGAGCTCCTCGAGCGCGAAGAGGTCGGCGGCGTGCGCGACTTCGCCAGCGTCCCCATCGTCTCGGTCGTGCGACACGTCGATATCGACTACTTCGCGCAGTCGCTGCCGGGCGAGGACCTCGCGATCCGCTCCGGACTGCTCGCCGTGAAGAACACCAGCTACATCGTGAAGCAGGACGTGCGCAAGAAGGGAAGCAACGTGCTGGTCGCCGTCGCGTCGATCGTGTTCGTCGCGATCGACCGGTCGGGCAGGCCCGTGCGCGTGCCGGAAGAGTGGCGAACGCTGCTCCCGCACTGGCCCGAGGAAGGAGAAAGCCGAGCGCGATGATCGCGCTCCTGCCGGGCGGCCTCGAGCTGGCCTACGACGAATCGGGGCGCGGCGTGCCCCTGTTGCTCATTCACGGGTGGCCGCACAACCGCACGCTCTGGGCGGGGCAGATGAGCGGGCTGCCCACCCAGGCACGCTGCATTGCGCCCGATCTGCGCGGCTTCGGGGACTCGTCGATCACGGGACCATACTCCATCGCGCAGTTCGCCGACGATCTCGCGGCGCTCCTCGACTCGCTGCAGATCGACAAGGTGGTGGCCTGCGGCCTCTCCATGGGCGGCTATATCACCCTCGCCCTGCTCCGTCATCACCGTGCGCGGTTACGGGGTCTGATACTCACGGGCACGCGCGCCGTCGCCGATACGCCCGACGCGAGCGAAAAGCGGGCGCGGCTGATCGAGTTCGTCGCGACGCACGGCGTAGAGGCGCTCGCCGGAGCGCAGCTCGCGGGAATGTTGTCGCGCGGTACGCTCGAGTCACGCGCTGGGGTTCGGGAAGCATTGCGCGACATCATGAGAAGCGCGCCCCAGGAGGGCGCGATCGGCGGACAGCGAGCGATGATGGCGCGGCCCGACGCCAGCGATCTGCTCGCGACGGTAGACGTTCCGGCGCTGGTCGTTGCTGGCGCCGAGGACGTGCTCACGCCGCCGCAGGACCAGCGCGCGCTCGCGGCCGCCATCCCCGGGTGCAAGTTCGAGCTGCTCGCCGGCGCCGGTCACGCGTGCGCATTCGAGCGGCCGGCGGCGTTCAATCACGTCCTTACCGAATTCCTCGGCGAGCTGCGCTACGATTGACTTCGACGCTTGAGCATTCCCCTCGGCGTGGCGACCTTTCGGCTCTAGCAACTCATCGCCTCTCGCCCCGCCATGTCGCCTTCTCGTCCGCCACTCTCGCCCGCGTCCGATACTTCCCCGTCCATCTCGGAGGCTGAACGCACCACGAGCTCGCGCATCGGCGCCGTGCTCTTCCGCCATCGCGGCTGGCTGCCGGTGCCGTTCCTGCTGGTGCCGCTGCTGGCGCACGGCACGTCGAGCGGGACGAACTGGGTACGTGGCTTCGTGCTGATCGCGCTCGGCGAGGCGATTCGTCTGGCGGGTGTCGCGGCGGCTGGCACGGTGACGCGGCGCCGGTCACGGACCGTACAGCGACTGGTGACGTACGGCATCTTCGCCTGGATGCGGAACCCGCTTTACGTGGGCAACTTCCTCATCTGGATGGGCTTCACGGTGATCTCGGGCGTGCTGTGGTTCCTGCCTGTGGCGATCGTGTTGTTCGCCGTGGAGTACACGCTGATCGTGCGCTACGAGGAGGGGGTGCTCGAGTCCATCTTCGGGCAGGAGTATCTCGCCTACAAGGGACGCACCTCGCGCTGGTTCCCACGGCTGCCGCGCACCGCGGAGTCGGGCGAGCATCACTGGGCCGAGGCGTGGCGCTCCGAGATCTCGACGTTCCTGCAGTACATCGTGATCGCGGGACTGTTCGTGGCCAAGCAACGCATGAACTGGTGAGACCTGCGGTCAGGGCAGAGCTGTCAGCTCGAGCGGTCGGCTGTCCGCGACCCGGAGTCAAGGCGGAACGGCTGTTGCCGTGACGCACTCGTTCCATTCCAGCCCTGCCGCGCCCAGCCATGGTCCCACGACGAGCCGCGACCACAGCAGTCAGTAGACGGCTCGAGCCGACAGCGCTGTCGTGCAAGCTCGCGACCGTGTCTGCACGTCTGTCAGCTCCGCGCAGGACCGCCAGTCTGGGCGAGAAGATATTCGCTGAGCTCCTCGAAGCTCCTCGCCACGAACTCCGCCTCGCTCGGTCCGCCGTGCCTCACCACGTCCAGCCGCACGGCGCGGAACCCGGCCGCCAGCGCGCCGCGTACGTCGGTCCGCTCGTTGTCGCCGATATGGAGGATCTCGTTCGGGGCGACGCCCAGCTTCTCCACGGTGGCGGCAAAGATCTCCGGGCGGGGCTTCGCGTGGCCCACGTCCATCGAATAGATCGTGGCGGTGAAGAAGGCGCGGGCCGCGTCCTTCTCGAGCAGACGGTCCTGGGCCCGACCCGACGCGAAGCCGGTGTCGCTCACGATTGCGAGGCGGAAGTGACGCCGCATCACGCGCAGCATCTGCCACGCGCCGGCCAGCATCGCGGGGGGCAGCATGAGCAGGGCGTTGTCCACGGCATCGGCCGCGGTGGCGACGCGCTCGCACGGCTCGCGCGGCTTCACGGCCGCGCGCTCGAGAATCCAGCGGAGGCGGTCGTTCGTGGTGTAGCCGCGATGCTCCTCGCTCCACCACCGCTCGGCCTCACGCCCTGATTCCTCGTACAGCGCCCGGAGCTGCTCCTCGGGGAGCGCGCGGCCATACGCTCCGAGCAGGGCGCCCACCGCCGTGCGGCGGATGGCAATGCGCTCCGGAAGCGCACCGCCCTCGTAGAGCGTGTCCCAGTAGTCGAACGTCAGGGCGCGCAACATCGCGTCGCCTCGTCTGCTATCGCGTGGGGCGGCCGGGTGGATTGTCGCTCTTGAACACGTCCCGATTGAGCTGCACGTACTGCTTGAGCTGCTGCGGCACATCCTCTTCCGGGAAGATCGCGGTCACCGGGCACTCCGGCTCGCAAGCGCCGCAGTCGATGCACTCATCCGGGTGGATGAACAGCTGCTCCGGACCTTCATAGATGCAATCGACGGGACAGACGTCGACGCACGCCTTGTCCTTGGTATTGATGCAGGCTTCGGTAATGACGTAGGGCATGGTCGCCTCAGATGATGCTGCGAAGTGTGGGCGCTCAGGCTAAGATAATGCGAATCACCGGAGCGACAACGGCGGCTGTCCTGTCCCGGGTCCGGCGAGAGGCGCGAGCGAGGCGCTCCATGCGATTGATCGTCAACCGAGAGGAGCACGAGCTGACGCTCCAGGGCAACGAGACCCTCCTGGCCGTGCTGCGCGAGCGTCTCCAGCTCACCGGCACCAAACTCGGGTGCGGCCGCGGAGAGTGTGGTGCATGCACCGTGCTCGTGGAAGGGCGGCTGGCGTATAGCTGCCTCACGCTCGCCGCAGGCTGCGCGGGCCAGCCCGTGACCACCATCGAGGGGCTGGGCACGTCGGAGGACCTGCATCCTCTCCAGCGGTCGTTCATGGAGCTCGATGCGCTCCAGTGCGGCTTCTGCACACCCGGACAGCTCATGGCGGCAGCGGCCCTTCTATCGGGTGAGCGGGATCCGGATGAGGAGCAGGTGCGCCACGCGATGAGCGGCAACCTCTGTCGCTGCGGCACCTATCCCAAGATCGTGCGGGCTGTGCAGGCGGCTGCGGCCACGCTCAGAGCCGATGCCGCCTCGTAAGCGCACAGCGGGTCAAACCCGCGGCAAGCTGCCGGGACACGACACCGATCCTGCGGCGAAGGAGCTTCCCACGAGTGCGCGTGGCGAGACCACCACGCCGAGGAAACGCTTCGCCAGCACGAAGGTGGAGGTGGAAGGGCGCGAGGAGATCAAGATCGTCGAGCGGCCCGAGCTGGAGCCTGCGCCGTGGGGCGAGACCGCGAAGCTGAGCATCGTGGGTCAGCGAATCCCCCGTGCGGATGCGCTGGAGAAGGTGACCGGCCGCGCCCGCTACACGGCGGACGTCGTGCGGCCGGCGATGCTGCACGCCGCGTTCGTTCGCTCACCGGTGGCGAGTGGGCGCGTGCGTCAGCTCGATCTCGAGCGAGCCCTGGCACTTCCGGGCGTACGGGGCGCGCTCGTGGCGGCCGACGTGCCCGGCGTGATGCACGGCGGCGCGCCCATGTTCGACGCGACGATCCATTGGGCGGGTCAACCACTCGCGGCGCTCTGCGCCGACACGCCGGAGCTGGCACGGCGCGCCGTCGCACTGGTGCACCTCGCGGTGGACGAGACGCCGCACGCCGTAACGGTGGACGCGGCCCTCGCGCCGGACGCGCCGCTCGTGCGGCCGGCGGGCAACGTGCCGCCCAAGCAGCCGCGCCTCGCCGCGCGCGGTGACGTGGACGCGGCGATCGCCGGCGCCGACGTGGTGATCGAGCGCGAGTATCGCACTCCGTGCGCGCTGCACACCGCGATGGAGCCGCACGGCGCGGTCGCCGAGTGGAACGGCGACCACCTCACCGTGTGGGAGAGCACGCAGGGCATCTTTCAGGTGCGCAAGGACGTCGCGCGGTCGTTCAAGCTGCCGCTCAATCGCGTGCGGGTGATGAAGGACTACATGGGCGGCGGCTTCGGGGCGAAGAACTACGCGGCGGCGCACACCTACGCCGCGGTCGCGCTGGCGCGCAAGCTTGGACGACCGGTGCGGTGCATCCTCGATCGCGAGGGCGAGCAGACCGACACCGGCAACCGCGCAGCCACCGTACAACGTGTTACGCTGGCAGCGCGGCTCGACGGGACTCTTG
>JALYXJ010000240.1 GCA_030947165.1 Gemmatimonadota bacterium | reverse complement strand
CACTCGCGGTCGACGCGATGGTCAGGAGCGAGAGCGCAACGAGGGAGGTGATGCGACGCATGCAGAATCCTGTATCTGGTGAGACGTGCAATCAAAGGTCGGCCCACTCCCCGGTGAGTGAGTCACTATTCTGACGGCCCAGTCCGACACTGGTCACGGCCCGGCATAAGTTTTTTCGCCTCCCCGCAGATTTGTGATATCAACCTACGGGCGGTAGGTGCCCCACTCCGCCGCGAGAGCGTCGCTGATCTCGCCGACGCTGGCGCGCGCGCGCACCGCGTCGATGATGAGCGGCATCAGTGGCTCGCGAGTCGATGCGGCCGGTGCGACATGCGACGTCGAGGCGGCCCCGAGCGCCGCTAGGGCGCGCTGCACCGCGAGCGCGTCTCGCTCGCGCTTCACGGCGGCCAGGCGCGCCACCTGCTCGCGTTCCAGCGCGGAATAGTCCGGCGACGCGAGTACCGGGGGCGGTGCATCGTCGGCTAATCTGTTCACGCCGAGGACCACCGCTTCGCCGCTCTCCACCCGGAGCTGGTGTTCGTACGCCGAGCGACCGATCTCCTCCTGAAAGAACCCGGCGGCGATCGCCTGCGCCGCGCCGCCCAGCGCGTCGACGCGGCCGAGCAACGCCTCCGCGTCGCGCTCCAGGGTGTTCGTCAGCTCCTCGACGTAATAGCTGCCGGCGAGCGGATCGGCCGTCGCCGCCGCGCCCGACTCGAACCCGATGACCTGCTGCGTACGCAGCGCCAGCGTCGCGGCTTCGGCCGTGGGGAGGGAGAGCGCCTCGTCGTAGCCGTTCGTGTGCAGCGACTGCGTGCCTCCCAGCACGGCGGCGAGTGCCTGCACCGTGACGCGCACGACGTTGTTGAGCGGCTGCTGCGCCTGGAGCGTCACTCCTCCGGTCTGCGTGTGAAAGCGGAGCTTGGCGCTTGCGTCGCTCGCGCCGAAGCGGTCGCGCATCAGCCGCGCGTACATGCGCCGCGCGGCGCGGAACTTCGCGACTTCCTCGAAGAGGTCGTTGTGCGCGGCAAAGAAGAACGACAGCCGGGGCGCAAAGCGGTCGACCGCGAGCCCAGCCTCGATCGCGCGCGCCACGTACTCCATCGCATTGGCGAAGGTGAACGCGAGCTCCTGCACAGCCGTGGCGCCCGCCTCCCGGATGTGGTACCCGCTGATGGAGATGGGATTCCAGTTGGGCACCTCGTCCGCCGTGAAGCGAAAGATGTCCGCGATCAGCGACAGCGACGGCACGGGTGGATAGATGTAGGTGCCGCGGGCGATGTACTCCTTGAGGATGTCGTTCTGGATCGTGCCGCTGAGCGTGGAGCGCGCGATGCCGCGTTCCTCGGCCACCACGACGTACATCGCGAGCAGCGTGGCCGCGGTGGCGTTGATCGTCATGCTCGTCGACACCGTATCGAGCGGGATGCCGTCGAGGAGGGCGTGCATGTCCTCCACCGTATCGATTGCCACCCCCACTCGGCCGACCTCCCCAAGGGCGCGCGGCGAGTCGGAGTCGATGCCCATCTGCGTCGGCAGATCGAACGCCACACTCAGCCCTGTCTGTCCCTTCTCCAACAGCAGGCGAAAGCGCGCGTTCGTCTGTTGCGCGGTGCCGAAGCCCGCGTACTGCCGCATCGTCCAGAGTCGTCCCCGATACATCGTCGGCTGAACGCCGCGGGTGTACGGAAACTGCCCCGGGTCGCCCAAGTCGCGGGCGTAGTCGACAACCGCATCGTCGGGCCGGTAGACGGGCGCGATCGGGATGTTGGAGGGGCTCAGGCGCGTTTCGGAGGACATGGCGGAATACTAACCGTGAGCGGTGAGTGGTGAATGGTGAGCGGCGTCCACCGCACGCTGCCGACCGCTCACTACTCACCGCTCACGCGCACGTCACGCCCCCACCAGCTCGGAATGCTTCGCCAGCGTCACCGATGCCAGATCGACGTCGCGCTTGGAGCCGACGAACAATGGAACACGCTGGTGCAGCTCGGTGGGCTGTACGTCGAGAATGCGCCTGTCGCCGTCGATGGCGGCGCCCCCCGCCTGCTCGCAGATGAAGGCGAGCGGATTCGCTTCGTACAGCAGCCGCAGCTTGCCGTTCGGATTCTTCTTGTTCATCGGGTAGCAGAACACGCCGCCGCCGAGCAGGTTGCGGTGAAAATCGGCCACGAGGGAGCCGACGTAGCGCACGCTGAGTGGTCGCCGGTCGCCCTCGAGGCCGCGATAGCGGCGCATGAGCTGCTTGGTCGGGCCATCCCACTGCGCCTCATAGGAGTCGTTCACCGACAGATAGCGTCCCTCGTCCGGGATGCAGATGTTGGGATGCGAGAGCAGGAACTCGCCGATCGACGGATCGAGGGTGAAGCCGTGCACCCCCTGCCCCGTCGTGTACACGAGCATCGTGCTCGAGCCGTAGATGATGTATCCGGCAGCGACCTGCCGGCGGCCCGGTTGGAGCATGTCCTCCATCTCGCCGTGGCGCCCGCGCGTGATCTTCTGCACGACGGAGAAGATCGTTCCCACCGGGACATTGACGTCGATGTTCGAGGAACCATCGAGCGGATCGAACAGCAGGCAGTACTTGCCGCAGCGGAAGCCGTCGGGAATCGGGATGATCCCCGCCTCCTCCTCGGAGGCCATGGCACAGAGCCGGCCACCGTGATCCATCGCCTTCATGATCGTGTCGTTGGCGAAGATGTCCAGCTTCTGCTGGATCTCGCCCTGCACGTTGGAGTGTTCGGTGGCGCCGAGGATATCGGCCAGGCCCGAGAGACGGACCTTGTTGGCAATCATCTTCGCCGCGAGCGCCATGTCGTAGAGGATGCCGGACAGCTCGCCCGTGGCCTCGGGGTGCATGCGCTCCTGCTCGATGATGAACCGTTCGATCGTGACGACCGACGTTGCGGTATGCTGGACCACGGGACTGCCTCTACGCGGTGTGGGGAGCGCCGGCCAGACGGCGCGCGGCGTACGCCCGGGCCTCCGCCTCGTAAGGATTCCTGGTGTAGCCGTGCCGCAGCGTTCCCCACAGATACCGGAGGGGGAAGGCGCGAACCGCCTCAAACTGATGGACGTGCCGGAGTTCGTGCAAGAGCAGTTCCGGCCCTAGTGCGACCCCGTCGGCGAGCCAGATCGTTCGCCACAACGTGATGCCGCTGACGGTTGCGCGACCGAGGCACCAGCCGCCCACGCGAAGTGCCAGCCCACCCCGCCGCCAGTGGGCGTAGCCCAGCTCGGGAAATCGCGCCAGCAGCGCGGGAGGAAGGACGATCGACGCGCCCAACAGCCAGCGAACGAG
Source organism: Gemmatimonadota bacterium (assembly GCA_030947165.1). The sequence continues at coordinate 1,334 of JALYXJ010000240.1, read as the reverse complement.
CATGCGCCGCGTGTGTGCATGCCCCGCGCCGCGCCAGCATCAGGATCACGGCGCCGATCGCGCTGAGGGCACCGCCCAGCGTGCGCCGCGCGCTTCGACGTCGAGCTGGCGACCGTCGGTGTGGACGACGATGGTTCCGGCGAGATCGGTGCGTAGGAGTTGGGCGCCCGATGCGCGCAATGCCTCCAGGACCTCGCGATCGGGATGGCCGTAGCTGTTGTGCGCGCCTACACTCACCAGCGCGAGCCGCGGGTGGACGGCGGCGAGAAAAGGCCCGGTCGTACTCGTCGCGCTTCCATGGTGGGCGACCTTGAGCACGTCCGCCGCCAGCGCCTGGCGAGCGTGCGCGAGCAGCCATTCTTCTTCCGGGGCTTCGGCGTCGCCGGTGAGCAGCATGCGCACCTCTCCCACCCGGACGAGCAGCACCGTGCTGGCGAGATTGGCATCGTCGAGATGCGCGGCCCACGCCGAATCGGGAGCGAGCGCCGTCACCACGACCTCGTCGACGACGAGGGAGTCGCCCGGGCGGACGCGCTGCCACGGGATCCCTTCGGAGCGGGCCTCGGCCAGCGCCGCGAGATACGGCGGCGTGGTGCCGACGTAGCCCGGGTCCAGGAAGCGGGCCGGATGCAGGGCGGCGAAGAGCGACGCCGCCCCGCCCACGTGATCAGCGTGAGGGTGAGACAGCACGAAGAGTGAGACGACGCCACCGCGATGCGCGATGTACGGGACGACCACGCTCTTTCCCGCGTCGCCGTTGGGCCAGCTCCGGCCCGCATCCACGACGATCCACCGTCCATGTCGAGTGCGAAGCGCGATCGCGTCGCCCTGCCCAACGTCGAGCAGGTGCAGCTCCGTGTCCGGACGCATGGGCAGCGCGAACGGCTCGCACACCATGACGCCGACGCAGCAGAGCGCGGCGAGCACGAAGCGCGACGGCCGCTCCGCGACGCACGCCGCCACCACGGCCAACGCGCCCGCCCCACCTGCGCACGCCCCCAGCGCCGTGGGCAGGACCATCGGCGCGCCGCCGGGTACGCGCGCCGCCTGCGTCGCGATGGTGTCGAAGGCGGCGAGCATCACGTGCGCGGCGTCGGCTGCCAGCGCGCTCCCCGACGGAATCGGACTGCACAGGGCGACGAAGAGGAGCGGCTGGAGTGCGCCCATGATCGGGTCGGCGAGGAGATTCGTCACGGGCCCCAGGAGGGCGAGGCGACCGAAGCTCCAGGCCACGAGCGGTGCGGTGACGACCGTGGCGACCACTCTGACGACCGCGGCGCGTGCCAGCCCACGCCGCGTCCCGCGCCATCGCTTCGGCAGCGCTCGTCCGGCGA
>JALYXJ010000237.1 GCA_030947165.1 Gemmatimonadota bacterium | reverse complement strand
CCGGCGCCGCTGCGTCCACCACGGGCGCCACCGCCGCTGCGCGCGCTCGCGCCGCCACCGCGTGTGAAGCCCCCGCGGTCGCTGGCTCCCCCTCCCCCACCACTACCGCCTTGCGGCGCCTGGCCGCCCGGCTCCGGATTCTGATTTTCCGTCATCGTTTAGAACTCCAACCCGCCCTCGCGGGCGCCATCGGCCACCGCTTTCACGCGGCCGTGATATCGGTACCCCGCACGGTCAAAGACGACGCGGGAGATTCCCGCCTCTTTCGCCTTGGCCGCGATCCGGCGGCCGACCTCGGCTGACTTTTCCGCCTTCTTCCCCTCCTCGATGATACTCGAGGAGATGGTCATGAGGGTGCGGTTGGTGATGTCATCCACGAGCTGGGCATAGATGTGCTTGATCGAGCGGTACACCACGAGGCGCGGGCGCTCGGTGGATCCCGCGACCTTCTTCCGCACGCGGAGGTGGCGTTGATGACGCTTCTCCGAGCGCGACTTGGGCTTATGAATCGAGCGCATTACTTGCCCCCCGCCTTGCCGGCCTTTCGGCGTATCTGCTCGCCCTGATACTTGATGCCCTTGCCCTTGTACGGCTCGGGCGGGCGCAGGTTGCGGATCTCGGCTGCCACCTGACCCACCATCTCTTTGTCCGCTCCCTCGATCGTCACCGCGGTCGGCGCGGTGGCCGTCAGCTTGATGCCCTTGGGCGCCCGATACTCGATCGGGTGCGAGTAGCCGAGCGCGAGCTGCAGCCCGTACGGCCGCGTCTCGGCCTTGTAGCCGACGCCGATGATCTCGAGCGACTTGGAGAATCCCTTCTCCACGCCCTCGACCATGTTGGCGACGAGCGACCGGGTGAGTCCGTGCAGCGCCTTGTGCTTCTGCTCCTCGGAGGGGCGCGCCACCGTGAGCGTGCCGTTCTCCAACGTGAGCCGCATCTCGGGATGGATCGTCCGCTGCAGCTCCCCGCGCGGCCCCTTCACCTTCACCGTCTGCCCCTCGACCGTGGCTGTGACGTTCTTCGGCAGCGGGATGGGCTTCTTTCCGATTCGCGACATGATGTGGGCTCCCTACCAGACGAGCGCGAGAAGCTCGCCGCCGGTGCGCGCCTTCCGCGCCTGCTGGTCGGTCATGAGTCCCTTGGAGGTGCTCAGGATCGCCATGCCCAGGCCGTTGCGCACGCGAGGGATCGCCGACACTCCGACGTATTTGCGGAGGCCCGGGGTCGAGATGCGCTTGAGCTCGCGGATCACCGGCTGCTCGCCGTGGGCGTAGCGCAGGTAGAGCCGGAGCACGGGACGCTCCCCGTCCACCTCGATCGTCTTGAACTCGCGGATGTAGTTGTTGTCCCGCAGGATCTTGGCGATCTCAATCTTCATCTTCGACACCGGCATGTCCACGCGCTTGTGCTTCGATCCGCAGGCATTGCGGATGCGCGTCAACATGTCGGCGATCGGGTCGGTCATGCTCATAGTTGGGTCCGTGCTCCTATCGTATCCGTCAGGACGTGTAGGAAAGGGAGAAAGCGGGTGGTCGCGCGGGCTACCAGCTGGCCTTGCGGACGCCGGGAATGAAGCCGTTCAGCGCCAGGTCGCGGAAGCAGATGCGGCAGACGCCGAACTTCCGGAGGAAAGCGCGCGAGCGGCCGCAGCGCTGGCAGCGGTTGTGCTGCCGCACCTGGAACTTCGGCTTCCGCTTGCTCTTCTCGATCATGGCTTTCCGAGCCATCGGTACTCTCGTTGCTAGAAGTAGAAACGCGTCCGGGTGCCGGTGTCAGGTGCCGGGACCGTCGTATCCGGCGCCCCGCTCCCGTCACCCAACATCAGGCCTTCACATCTGGGTCAGGATCGGCTTGTCATCCCCACGGAACGGCATGCCGAGCTCGCGCAGCAGCGCGAACGCATAGTCGTCGCGCGGGGTCGTGGTGACGAAGGTGATGTCCATACCGTGGACCTGCTCCACCTGGTCGTAGTTGATCTCGGGAAAGATCACCTGCTCCTTGAGGCCGAGAGAGAAGTTGCCCCTCCCGTCGAACGAGCGCGTGCCGATGCCGCGAAAGTCGCGGATGCGCGGAATGGCGACATTGATGAAGCGATCGATGAACTCCCACATCTTGGCGCCCCGCAGGGTGACGCTGGCGCCGATCTCCTGTCCCTGGCGGAGCCCGAAGTTCGAGATGGATTTCTTCGCCTTGGTGCGAACGGGCTTCTGTCCGGTGATCGTCTCGAGCTCGGTGACGATGCTGTCGAGCAGCTTGGGCTGCTTGAGCGCCTCGCCGAGGCCGACGTTCACGACGACCTTCTCGATCTTCGGGATCTGATGGAGGTTCGGCAGGCCGAACTGCTTCTGCAGTCGCCCGCGCACCGTGTTCTCGTAGTAGAGCCTCATCCGCGGCGGCGGCACCGGAAGCCCAAGGCCGGCGTGATCGGCCTTCGGGCCGTCCCCGCTCTGCCCGCCCCCGCCCTTCCCCTTTTTCTTTTCCTTGGTCGCCATTGTCTCGTCCTCGCTCAGCGGGTGCGGGGAATCGCGTCCCCGCTCTTGGCGCTGATGCGCTCCTTGGTGCCATCGTCGTCGATCCGCGCGCGGACGCGCGTCGGCTGACCACTCTTGGGATCGAGCAGCATGACCTTCGACACCGAGATCGGGGCCGGGAAGTCGATGATTCCGCTCTGCTCCTCGGCGCGACGGGCCTTCCGGTGCCGCTTCACGATGTTGATCCCCTCGACCGTCACGCGACCCCGCTTGGGATAGACGCGGAGCACCTTTCCTTCCTTCCCCTTGTCATCCCCGCGCATCACCCGGACGGTATCGCCCTTGGTGATCCGCATCTTGACGCGCTCGGCGTTTCCCTTGTGGCGCCGGCGATACTTGGTCGTCTCGCTCGCGCGATACGTGAGCACTCGCATGCTACAGAACCTCCGGCGCCAGCGAGACGATCTTCATGAACTTCTTTTCGCGGAGCTCGCGGGCGACGGGTCCGAAGATGCGGGTTGCCCTCGGCTCGCCGGCCTCGTTGATGATCACGACCGCGTTCTCGTCGAAGCGGATATAGCTGCCGTCCTTGCGACGCGTTTCCTTGGCGGTGCGCACGACCACCGCGCGCGCGACGTCGGACTTCTTCACCGTCCCGTTCGGGAGGGCGTTCTTCACCGCCACGATCACCGTGTCGCCGAGCCCGGCGTAGCGACGCCTGGTGCCGCCCAGGACGCGGATCACCAGAGCCGTCTTCGCTCCGGAGTTGTCCGCGACCTTGACCATCGATTCCTGCTGGATCATGAGCTCTCTCCCTTATCGCGCACGTTCGACGATCTCGACCACCCGCCACCGCTTGTCCTTCGACAGCGGCCGGGTCTCCATGATGCGAACGCGATCGCCGGTCTTGGCGGAGTTGTCCTCGCTGTGCGCCTTCACCCGTTTGGTGCGCGTCACCATCTTGCCGTAGAGCGGATGCGCGTAGCGACGCTCGATCGCCACCACGACCGTCTTCTGCATCTTGTCGCTGACCACCAGCCCGATACGCTCCTTGCGGGCGTGCCGCTTCTGCTGGGTCGGGTTCTCGTGGTTCATTGTCTCTGCCATGTGCGCTGTCGCTCCTTAGCGAGCCGCTGTGGTGTTCGCGGCACGCTGCCGCTCGCGCTGGACGGTTTTCAGCCGCGCGATGTCCTTGCGAATCCACCGGAACCGGAGCGGATCATCCACCGCCTCGGTCGCGCTCCGGAACTTCAGGCGGAATCGCTCCTCCTCGAGCTCCGCGATCCGCGACCGGATCTCGTCGTCCGACAGCTCGCGCATCTGCTCAGCTAGCATCGGTGTGCGCCTCCTCTCGGGCCACGAACTTCGTCTTGACTCCGAGCTTGGCGGCCGCGAGCGCCATCGCCTGCTCGGCGGTCGCGCGGTTCACGCCCTCGAGCTCGAACAGCATGCGACCGGGCTTCACCACCGCCACCCATCCTTCCGGCGGCCCCTTGCCCTTCCCCATCCGAGTCTCGGCCGGCTTCTTGGTGATCGGTTTGTCGGGGAAGATGCGGATCCAGACCTTGCCGCCGCGCTTGATGTGACGGGTGAGCGCCACGCGCGCCGCCTCGATCTGGCGGTTCGATACCCAGCCGGGCTCCAGTGCCTGGAGCCCGTAGGCGCCGAAGGACACCTGGGCACCGCGGGTGGCGAGCCCCTTCGTCCGGCCCTTGAACATCTTCCGGAATTTGACGCGCTTCGGACTCAGCATCGGTCAGCTCCCCTCACATGCCGGTCGAGTAGGTCTTGCCACGACGATCCTCCACCTTCTCCCCCTTGAAGATCCACACCTTGACGCCGATGGTGCCGAAGGTGGTCTTGGCGGTGGAGGTGGCGTAGTCGATGTCGGCACGGAGCGTGTGCAGGGGCACGCGCCCTTCGTGGTAGCCTTCGACGCGCGCGATCTCGGCGCCGCCCAGCCGTCCGCCGCACTTGATCTTGATGCCCTGCGCGCCCATCCGCATCGCGCTCTGAACGGCCCGCTTCATCGCCCGCCGGAAGCTGATGCGCTGAGCGAGCTGGTGCGCGATCTGATCGGCCACGAGCTGCGAGTCGAGCTCCGGTCGCTTGATCTCCTCGACGTTGATCCCCACTTCCTTGCCGGTGAGCTGCGCCAGCTCATCACGCAGCTTGTCCACCTCGGCGCCCTTCTTTCCGATGACCACGCCCGGCCGGCCGGTATGCACGGTCACCACCACCTTGCCCGGCTTGCGCTCGATCCGCACATCGGCGATCGCGGCGTGGCCCAGCCGGGCCTTGAGATACTTTCGCATCAGCTCGTCTTCCTTGAGCAGCGCCGGGAAGTCCCGGTTGGCGTACCAGCGCGAGCGCCACTCCCGGCTGATGCCGAGTCGGAAGCCGATCGGATTGACTTTTTGTCCCATTATCTCGCTTTCCTCTCGGCGACCACGATCTCGACGTGGCTCGTCCGTTTGATGATCGGCGTCGCGCGGCCCATGGCGGCCGGCATGAAGCGCTTGAGCTTCGGACCTTCGTTGATCACGGCATGCTTCACGTAGAGGCGATCCGCATCCAGCGACTCGCCTGATTCCCGGGCCTTGTACTCGGCGTTGGCGACCGCCGACTTGAGCACCTTCTCGATCTGTTTGGCGGCGTGCTTCTTCGAGAACATGAGATAGGCCAGGGCGTCGTTCACGTTCTTGCCGCGGATCTCGTCGATTACCAGTCGCATCTTGTACGGCGACTGGCGAGCGGTCCGCTGGATGGCGCGCACATCGGCCATGGTCACTTTGCTCCCCCTCCCCTGCCGGCGGGCGGCGGCGGCGGCGCGGCCGCGGCGGAGGCGGAGGCCTTCTTGTCCACCGCCTTGCCGCTGTGTCCGCGAAACAGGCGCGTCGGAGAGAACTCGCCGAGCTTGTGACCCACCATGTTCTCGGTCACGTACACCGGGATGAACTTGTTCCCGTTGTGCACCGCGAACGTGTGGCCGACGAATTCCGGCGTGACGGTGGTCGCACGCGACCACGTCTTGACCACGCGCTTCTCGCTGCGCTCGTTCATCGCCCGCACCCGCTTCAGGAGCGCCTCCTGGACGAACGGGCCCTTCTTGACGCTTCTCGCCATTAGTCTTGGTCCCGGTCGATGTTACTGGGTGGCCTTGCCGCGCTTCCGGCCGCGCACGATCAATCGCTGCGACGACTTCTTCTTGTTGCGCGTCTTCACGCCTTCCTTCTTGCCCCACGGGCTGACGACGTTCCGTCCGCCGCGCGTGCGCCCGCCGTGCGGATGGTCCACGGGGTTCATGACCTCGCCCCGAACCTTCGGGCGCCGCCCCAGCCAGCGCGTTTTCCCCGCCTTGCCCCACGACTGCAGCTCGTGCTCGGAGTTGCCGACCTCACCGATCGTGGCCAGGCAGTTTCCGTGAATGAGACGCACCTCGGTCGAGCGCAGCTTGAGGGTGACGTACTCCCCCTCCTTGGCCACGACCTGGGCGGACGTGCCGGCGGAGCGACAGATCTGGCCGCCCTTGCCGATCTTGAGCTCGATGTTGTGGACCGAGGTTCCGAGCGGGATCTCGCGGAGCGGCAGCGCGTTGCCGTTCCGGATGTCCGATCCCGGACCGGACACGATCGTGTCGCCGACCGACAGCCCTTTGGGGTGGAGGACGTACCTCTTCTCGCCCCCTTCGTACTCCACCAGCGCGATACGCGCCGAGCGATTCGGATCGTACTCGATCTCGCGAACGGTCGCCGGCACACCGAAGTTGTCACGCTTGAAGTCGATGATGCGGTACTTGCGCTTGTGCCCACCGCCGCGCCGCCGCATCGAGATGTGACCGTGGTTGTCGCGACCGCCCGACTTGGTGAGCGGCTCGGTCAGCGACTTCTCGGGCGTCGTCCGGGTGATGTCGGAGAAATCCGACACCGATCGGAAGCGCGTTCCCTTGGTCACCGGCTTGAACTGACGAATTCCCATGCGTTAACCCTCGAAGATCTCGATCGAATCACCGTCGCGGAGCTTCACGATCGCCTTCTTCCAGTGGGCGCGACGGCCCGCCGTCTTCCCCATCCGCTTCGCCTTCCCGCGCTGCTGCGACGTCCACACGCCGGTGACGTGGACGCCGAAGAGCTGCTCGATCGCCCGTCTGATGTCGGGCTTGGAGGCGTCAGGGTGGACCTGGAAGGTGTACTCGCCGCGATCCTGGTACGCCTCCGAGCTCTTCTCGGTGACGATCGGTCGGATGACGGTCTGATGCAGGGTCGGCATGATTACTTCCCCTTCCTTTTCTTGGGAGGCGCCTTCTTGGCCGCGCTCTTCTTCGCCGCGGGCTTCTTCGCGCTCGCCTTCGTGGACGCCTTGCGCGCGCTCTTCGCGTCCTTGCTCTTCTTATCGTTGACGGTCTTGGCCGCCGACGCGCGCTTCTGTGATGCGCTCTTCGTCGCGCCCCCGCCCTTCCGCACGGGTGCATTGGCCGGCGATTCAGTCTCGGTCACCGGAGGAAGAGGCTCGCCCAGCGCCGGCGCCTCGATCACGACCACGTCCGACCAGAGGATGTGGTAGGCCGAGACATCCTGGTACGGCAGCACCTGCACGCCGGGCAGGTTGCGCGCGCTCAGGTACACGTGCTGGTTCACGCCGGCGGTGAGGATCAGCACCTTCTGCTCGGTGAGATCGAGGCGCCCCAGGAGCGCGGCCATGTGCGAGGTCTTGGGCGCGTCGAACGTGAACCGGTCCACCACCACCACCGCGCCTTCGCGGGCGCGGGCGTTGAACGCGCTCTTCCGCGCCAGGGCGCGCACCTGTCGCGGCACGTACTGCGCATAGCTGCGCGGCGTCGGCCCGAAGACGGTGCCTCCCCCGACCCATTGCGGCGCACGGATGGATCCCTGGCGCGCGCGCCCGGTGCCTTTCTGCTTCCACGGCTTCTGGTTTCCGCCGACGACGTACTTCCGGATCTTGGTGGACGCGTTGCCCTGGCGCTGGTTGGCGAGATACGCCTTCACCGCCTGGTGCAGGACCGCCAGGTTGACCGTGCCGTCGAACAGATCGGCGGGCAGCGGCACGCGGTCACGCGACGTGCCCTTCCCGGTAAATGCCGCGGCATCCATCTGCGTGCTTTCTGGCATGGCCTCTAGCCCTGCTTCCGGACCATGACGATCCCGTTGGTGGGACCGGCCACGGCGCCGCGAACGTAAAGAAGGTTGCGCTCCAGATCGATCTTCTCGACGCGGAGATGACTCTGCGTATGGCGCTCGGCGCCGTAGTGGCCGGGCATCTTCTTGCCCTTGATGACGCGCGACGGATCGGTGCCCGGTCCGATCGATCCGGGGCGGCGGTGCTTCGTGTTGCCGTGCGTGTTCGGTCCGCCGCCGAAGCTCCAGCGCTTCACCACGCCCTGGAAGCCGCGACCCTTGGTGGTGCCGGTGACCTTCACCAGATCGCCGATCGCGAAGATGTCCACCTTGAGCACGTCGCCCACCGAGAACGTCGGGATCTCGGGGTCCTTCCCCATCACGTCATCGAGGCGAAAGCTGCGCAGCACGCGGGGCGCGGCGTCGAGCCCGGCCTTCTTCGCGTGCCCCAGCTCGGCCTTGTTCGCGCGCCGGCCGCGGGGCGTGCGCTCCTTCGGACCCGACTCCCGTCGCGTCTTCTGCTGGCCCGAGCCGAGCTGGACGGCCGCGAAGCCGGCGACCGCCTTGTCCGTCACCTGCACCACGGGATTCGGCTCGGCCTCGATCACCGTGCAGGGGATCTGCTGCCCCTGGTCGTTGAAGATCTGGGTCATGCCCAGCTTCTTTCCAATGATGCCGATCATGTCTATTCGACCTTGATCTCGACGTCCACGCCGGCCGGAAGATCCAGCTTGGTGAGGGCGTCGACGGTTTGTGCGCGGCTGTCGAGGATGTCGATCACGCGCTTGTGGGTCTTCAGCTCGAACTGCTCGCGCGACTTCTTGTCGACGTGCGGCGAGCGGAGCACCGTCCACCGCTGCGTCTTGGTGGGCAGCGGAATCGGCCCCGAGACCTGCGCGCCGGTCTTCTCGGCGGTGCGCACGATGTCGGCCGATGCCTGGTCGATCACGGCGTGATCGAACGCCTTGAGACGGATGCGAATTCTTCCAGTCATTGGAATCCCGGTGCGAGGTGCTAGGTGCGCTACTTGATGATCTTCGTGACGACGCCGGCGCCGACCGTGCGGCCACCCTCGCGGATGGCAAAGCGCAGCCCCTCGTCCATCGCAATCGGCGTGATCAGCCGGATCGTCATCTGCACGTTGTCCCCCGGCATCACCATCTCCATCCCCTCCGGCAACTCGCACGTCCCCGTCACGTCCGTCGTCCGAAAGTAAAACTGCGGCCGATACCCCTTGAAAAACGGCGTATGCCGCCCCCCCTCCTCCTTCGTCAACACATACACCTCCGCCGCAAACTCCGTGTGCGGCGTGATGCTCCCCGCCTTCGCCAACACCATCCCCCGCTCAATCTCCTCCTTCGCCACCCCCCGCAACAACAAGCCCACATTGTCCCCCGCCTCCCCCTGATCCAGCAACTTGCGGAACATCTCCACCCCCGTCACCACCGTCTTCTTGTCCGCGTTGAACCCCCCCAACGCCACCTCCTCCTGCACCTTGATCACGCCCCGCTCAA
>JALYXJ010000235.1 GCA_030947165.1 Gemmatimonadota bacterium | reverse complement strand
GGCGTGGTCGGCGGCCTCCGTGCGCGCGACCTCGACGTCCAGCTCTCGCCGCTGCGCATCGCCACGTTGGATGGGTCGGGCGTGCGCATTCCGGTGGGCGGCAGCCTGACTGGCTCAGCGTTGGTGAACGGCGCGGTGCGGGACGGCTGGAGCGTGCGCGGCGATCTCACGCACGTGGAGGGGAGCGATCGCTCGCGGGTCATCGGCACCGGACGCTATGAGACGGTGGGCAAGCGCATCGTGGCCGACGCGACGTTGCGACCGCTCTCACTCGCCACGGTCGGCCGATTCGCGCCGGAGGCAGCGCTCCGCGGCGACGTCACGGGGAGAGTGCATGCGGAAGGCACGACTGGCGACCTGCGGCTCTCTGGCGCGTTGCACTCGACGAGCGGTGGCGGATCGATCGATGGTCGGGGGACGTTGGCGCTGCGTGGGTCGCGCACTCGCTACGACGTGGCCGCCACGCTCGACGCGCTCAATGCGCACGCCTTCTCGCGTCGTGCCCCGGACACGAAGCTCACGGGCACGATCAGCGCGCGCGGCCAGGGTACCTCCCCCGCGACCGCCAATGCGGTGGTGCGGGCCGACCTCGTGCGCTCGCGCTACGACACCTTCTCCGTGGATCGCCTCACCGCACGCCTCGCGACGGCGAATGGGCTGCTCCGCGCCGACACGCTGGTGATCATCGCCGGCGGCGCAACGGCGCGCGCATCGGGGACGCTGGGATTGGTGGCCGGCCGAGATGGAACGATGCGGGCCACGGTCTCGGTGGATTCACTCGGCGCGCTCCGGCATTGGCTCGGCGCCGACGATACGACGTACGTGGTGGCGGCCGCGGGACGCCAGAGCGCGCTCCTGGCCACGGCCCGCGCCGACTCGGCTCGTCGCGCCGATGCGAGCCGGATCGAGCGTCTCGCGCTCGGACTACCGCCGGGCGAGCCGCTGCTCGTGGATACGCTGCCACCCATCCGGCGCGACTCGCTCGCCGGCGCACTCTCGGCAGCCGCGACCCTTCGTGGCAACGTGAAGCGGCTCGGCGTGGACGCGACCGTGCATGGGCGTGACCTCGTGGTGCGTGGCAACGCCGCCAGTCGGCTCGACGCCAAGGTGTCGTCACCCAACGTGCGGGATCGCTCCGCACCGCTCGCCTTCACGGTGAGCGCCGACTCGGTGCAGGCACGGGGCTACGGGCTGGAGAGTCTCGAGGCGGTGGGTACGTGGCGCAATCGAACACTCCGTGCCGACGTTCGCGTTCGTCAGGATTCATTCATCTCGTATGCGGCGCTCGGCAGCTATGCACGGCCGGCGAGCGGGGTGCAGGTCGTTCGGCTGGACTCGCTCGCGGCGCGGTTCGACACGTTGACATGGCGACTCGCACATCGCGGTGGCGCGCGACTCGACCACGGCTCGATCGCGGTGGACTCGGTGGATCTGCGCAGCAGCGCCGGGGGCCGACTGTTCGCAAACGGCATCGTGCCTGCCGGCGGTGCCGTTCGCCTGGACGTGGCGGCGGAGAACGTGCGCATCGCCACCGTGCTCATGGCATTGCAGCGAACGGCGCAGGCCGACGGCGTGCTTGGTGCGACGGCGCACGTGTCAGGTACTCGCGACGCTCCAGCGATCCGTGGTCAGGTGACGGTGCGCGACGCGACCTACCGCGGAGCGCGCGCGCCCGATGCCGACGCCGATCTCCGATATGAGCAGCGCCGGCTGGTGCTCGATGCGACAGCCCGCGACAGCACGGGCCGCCGAGTGCTCGTGGCGGATGCGTCGCTTCCCCTGGATCTCTCCCTTCGGGCGCTGACGAGCTCGCGCCGCCTTGCGGGGCCACTTGCGGCGAACCTCGCGCTCGACAGCCTCAATCTCGCCGCGCTTCCGCTCGCGTCGCGCAGCCTGAAGGACGTGCGGGGATCGGTGGCGGGGGAGGCACAGGTACGGGGCACGTGGCGCGCGCCGGAGTACACCGGGCACGCCGCGCTCAGGGGCGGAGAGCTCTCCGTCGTGTCCACCGGAATGCGACTGACCGACGCGATCGCCGATCTGCGGATTGTCGGCGACACCTTGCGGCTCGATTCGCTGGTCGCACGCTCGCGCGGCGCGTTGCGCGCGTCCGGGACGGTCAACCTGGCCGACCGCGCGCACCCGTTCGTGCGGCTCAATGTGGATGCGCGTGAGCTGCGTGTGATGGACGCGATTCGCGGCCTCCTGGACGTGGATGCCGAGGTCGCGGCCGTCGGCCCGCTCGAGGCCGTGCGGGTCACGGGACGCGTCGAGCTGCTGGGCGGGTTTCTCGCGCTCAAGCAGTTCAACAAGAATCTCATCCGGGTGAAGGCGCCCGGGAGCCTGACCTTCTTCACCGTCTTCGACACGACGGCGCCGGCGGCCGACAGCGTGCGCCGCATCGCGGCGCGTGAGCGGCCCCCGCGGGTCGGCGTGATCGCGGATCTTTCCCTGGTGGTCGATCGAGGGAACTACTACCGGAACCGCCCGGACGCGAACACGGAGTTCTATACGACATCGGGCCAACCATTAGCGGCCCACATCGATACGCGCACTGGCGATCAGTACGCGGTGGGATTCGTGCGCATCGGCGGTGGGGTGGCGATCTTCCGTGCGAGCACGTTCACACCAGCGCGCGGCTCGCTGACATTCGCGCCGTACACGAACGGCCCCGGCTTCCTCGAGCAGGTGGGCGAGCGTCCGGTGTGGGAGCCGGGCCGCGGGCTTTTCCCCTTGCATCTGCTGACCGGCGGCACGTCCAAGGCGCCGGCCATCGGTCTCGAGACCGGCGCTCCCTTCCCGATTCGCGGGCGTGAGCTCAACGGATATCTCACCATGGGGCGAGACTATACCTCGTTGCTTCAGCAGTCAGGCTCGACCCTCTCGGGCAGCGAAGCGTGGAGCGGGCAGCTCTCGGGTGAGACCGGCGCCCTGGCGCGTCGGCAGCAGGCCGCCACCGCGCTTGGGGTCGTCCTGCACGACATCGGCACCGGAGCGACGAAAGAGTTCGGGCTCGACGCCTTCAGCGTGTCGCCAACCGATCTTCCCACGGAGCTGGTATTCGGCAAGACGGGCGGTGTGCGCGGCGCAATCATCGAGGGCGGCAGCTACGTGACGGTCGACCGCTACATCGCGGGCCAGCTCCGGCCTACGAGCGCGATTCCCGGTGTGCGAATGTCGCAGCTGTTCGGCACCTTTTACCGGCTCGACGTCGGCATCGAGCCTCGGTTCCTCTTTCGTGCACCTGAGGACCTCGGCATCACACATCCGACGGTGCGCACCGGTGTGTTCGGCGCGTTTCTGACGCGGCTCTGGGACTGGTGAGGAGCTCGTGAACGGTGAACGTGAACCGTGAACGTTACGGCGAGTGGTGGAGATGATGACGGAATGACGAAGGGCACACCGGAGCGGAGTCCGATGTGCCCTTCGTCTTACGCTTGCTGACCGCCAGCCCGTTTGACGTCCGACCGTCAGCCCATGCTTTACTTACACGCCGGCTCGCCGTCGCCGGCTGTGCCGACCTGCGGGTTCACCGTGTTCACGCCAATGCCGCACGTGAAGGCCGGGATCTGCGAGTGCGTCACGGTCGCTGACCAGTAGCCCTGACCAATGACGATGTTCGGCGTCGACACACCCGTCGACGGCTTGAACCGCAGCTTCGTCGTATCGCCCCA
>JALYXJ010000187.1 GCA_030947165.1 Gemmatimonadota bacterium | reverse complement strand
CCCCACCCCCGCCCCACGCATGATCGCGAGCACCTGCGTGACCGTGCCGTACGGGACTCCCGCGTCGCCACGCAGATAGACGCCATCACGCGTCCGGTTCGCCGCGAGCGCGCGGAACGACGCGCGGAATTCAGCGAGCGTCATCTTGGTCTGATCCACGTACACGGCGCCACTGCGATCCACCGAGACGACCAGCCCGCTCTTCGGCTGCTCGAGCGGCTTGGCGTCCGCCTTCGGCAGCGCCACGTCCACGCCCCCCTGCATCATCGGCGCGGTGATCATGAAGATCACGAGCAACAGGAGCATCACGTCGATCAGGCTCACGACGTTGATCTCCGAGTTCAGCGGCAGCTCGCGACGCTTGTGCCGCGGCATGCTAGATCCGTCCCTCGCGCACGAGCATCGCGATGACCGTCGTGCCGAACCCCTCGAGCACGTTGTCGAGGCGGTTCAACCGGTTGGCGAGAATGTTGTAGCCGAACGTGGCGGGAATCGCCACGCTGAGGGCCGCAGCCGTGGCGACGAGCGCCTCGGCCACACCTGGCGCGACCGCCGCAAGATTGCCGGAGCCGCGCGTCGAGATCCCGACGAAGGCGCTGATGATGCCGAGCACCGTGCCGAGCAGGCCGATGAGCGGGCTCGCCGAGCCGATCGTCGCCAGCCAGGGAAGATACCGTCCCTGACGGTCGCGCTCGGACAGCGATTCGGCATCGAGGACGAGCCGAAGGGTCTCCACGCGCGACGCCGCGGCCGTGGGGGAAAGCTGGGCGATCGCGTCTTCGTTCGCGCCGTGGCCGATCCCCTCGCCGATGAACTGCAGCGCGCGCACCATGAGCCGCTGCGCCGCATTCGGCGACGCGTGGCGCGCGGCCACGGCCGCCGCCTCGAGGCGCGGCGCGCGCTCGACTTCGTGGGCGAACGTGGCGGCGGTCTTGAGCGAACGGGAGAGCGCGCGCCCGGCGCCGAACATGATCGCCCAGCTCACGAGGGAGAGCACGACGAGGATCACGAGCACGATTTGCGTCGCGGTGCTCGCGTTCAGGATGAGTTCCTTCGCCGACGTCGGGACGGCGCCGGCGGCCTGGAGCAGCAGGTTCATACGGACGACTTGGGCTTCGAGGTGGGGTGCGCGCGCGGGGTACGGCGCTCCGAGAACCAGGCGTAGCTGCGCGCGAGCCCCTCCTCGAGCGAGACCGCGGGACGCCAGCCGAGCAGCGCGCCCGCCTTCTCCACAGCCACGAACGATTCCTGCTGTTCGCCGGCACGCCTGGGCGCGTGCTCGATGACGACCTCGCGCCCGGCGACGTTACGCAGCACGTCCACGATTCGCACCACCGGCGTGCCGACGCCGGTCCCCAGATTGAACGCGCGCGCGTCGAGCTGGCCGATCGCCGGCAACGCTTGGGTGGCGGCCCGCCAGGTCGCCTCCGCGATGTCGCCGACGTACACGTAGTCGCGCGTCTGCGAGCCGTCGCCGAAGATCGTCAACGATTTGCCGTCCAGAATGCGGCCACAGAAAATCGCCACGACCCCGGCTTCCCCATGCGGGTCCTGGCGCGGGCCATAGACGTTGCCGAAGCGCAGCGCAACCGAGTCGATCCCGTGCACTCGACCGTAGTAGGCGAGATACAGCTCGACCGACAGCTTGGAGATCGCGTATGGCGACTCGGGGTCCTTGGCGAAGGTCTCGACATTGGGCGGCGTAGTGTAGTCGCCGTACAGCGCCCCGCCTGTGCTGGAGAACACAATTCTGGTGCGCAGCGAATGGTGCCGGACCGCCTCCAGGAGATTGAGCGTCCCGACGATGTTCGTGTTCGCGTCGAACACGGGATCGGTCACGCTCTTACGGACATCCATCTGCGCCGCGAGGTGGATGATGGCCTGCGGCTTCAATGTGGCGACCAATCCCGCCGCGTCCGGCGAGCGTACGTCGACTTCGTGAAAGACGACGCCGTCGGCCACATTCTCGCGCTTGCCGGTCACCAGATTGTCCACGACGTGCACCGTCCACCCCTCGGCGAGAAACCGGTCGGCGACGTGCGAGCCGATGAAGCCGGCGCCTCCGGTGATCATTACCGTTGGCATCAGCGCTCGTCCTCGCTGGTCGCGTCGGAGGTGGCGGCCTGAGTGTCCCGGTCGTCGATCGCAAAGAGATACCGCGCCGCATCGACGACGCCGAGGCCCCGACCATTCGCGGCTGCGGCGCGCAATCGGACCGAGGGCTCGTGCATGAACTTGTTCATCAAGGATTGGGAAAGGCGTTCGACCGCTTCGCGCTGCGCGGGGGTCAGGTCGGGAAGACGCTTCAATGCAATGGCGAGCTCGCGCTCGCGCACCCGATTCATCTCGTCGCGAAACCGGGTGAGCACCGGCACCGCGGCGAGTCCGGCGAGCCATTGCCAGTATTTCTCCACCTCTTCCATCACCACCGCCTCCGCCGCCGGCAGCTCGTCGGTGCGTCGGGCGAGATTGGAGCTCACCACGGCGTGCAGGTCGTCGAGATCGTAGAGGAATACGTTGTCGAGCTCGGCGACCGACGGATCCACGTCGCGTGGCATGGCGATGTCGAGGATGCAGAGCGGTCGATCGCCACGGCGCATCACCGCCTCGCGCACGCGCTCCGCGCTCACCACGGGACGGGGCGCGGCGGTGGAGCACAGCAGGAGATCCACGTCCGCGAGCGCAGCCCACGCGTCGTCGTACCGCACGGCCGACGCGCCGTATTGCGCCGCCAGCTCGACCGCGCGCTCGTAGGTGCGATTGGCCACGACGGCCGCGCGGACCCCCTCCGTCTGGAGCGACGCCAGCGCGAGCTCCGCCATCTCTCCCGCGCCGAGCACCATCGCGCGACGGCCGGCCAGGGCGCCGAAGATCTTCTTGGAGAGTTGCACCGCGGCCGAGCTCACGCTCAGCGCACCATGGCCGAGGGTCGTCTCGCTGCGAACGCGCCCACCGACGAGCAGCGCCGTCTGGAAGAGCCGGTTGAGCACCGCGCCCGACGCCGGCCGGCTGGTCTCCCAGGCGTCGCGCACCTGGCCGTGGATCTGCGCTTCGCCCACGACCATGGAATCCATGCCCGACGCAACGCGGAACAGGTGGGCGACGGCCTCGCGATCGCGTCGCACGTAGCCGTAGCCGCTGGCCTCTCGCCCGAGCCGCTCGCTGAGCATCGTCCACGCCGGTCCGGCTGACGCCGTGTCGCCCTCGACGAGATAGAGCTCCGTGCGATTGCAGGTGGAAAGCAACACCCCTTCCCGAGCCCCGGCTTCGCGACGCAGTCGCTCAAGCGCGTCGAACACCTCGCTCGTGCGGAAGGCGAGCCGCTCGCGCACCTCGAGTGGCGCCCCGTGATGGCTCACGCCGAGGACGATCACCGCCATGTCGACACTCGCTCGGCGAGCGACGCGCGCTCGACCGACTCGCAGAACCCAACGTCGATCGCCTCGCGCGCGAGCACCCGCCACGCGAGCCCGTCGCCGCGATCGATCAGCGAGCGTCGCAGGTCGGCGAGGTCGGCGAGTGCGCGGGCATATCGCGAGTCGAAACGCTCGGCGATCACGTCGCGGATTCGAGCGGCCGCCCCAGGAACGCCGCCCGCGCTCACGCCCACCACGAGCGCTCCGCTCCGGTGCGTCGCCATCGTCGCGAAGCTGCCGTCGGCCGGCAGATCGGTCACGTTCACGAGTCGGCTCGCGGCGCGAGCGTCCGCGGCAACGCACGCGTTCACGGCGCGGTCGTTCGTCGCCGCCACCACGAGCTGCGCGTCGCCGACGTCGTCCGACGCGTAGGCGCGCTCGAGGAGCGACACACGCCCCGTCGGCGCGAGCGCACGGATCTCGTCGGCGATGACGGGAGCGAGCACACGCACCTGCGCACCAGCCTCGCAGAACGCGCGCGCCTTGCGGGTCGCGACGGCGCCGCCGCCGACCACGAGCACTCGCAGCGCCGCCGCCTCGAGCAGAATAGGCAGCCCGCTCACAGGAAGCGCCCTCCGCCATTCGTCTCGGCGATGCGGAAGGCCACATACAGCACGATCACCGCGACGAACGACACGCTCGAGTACACGGCTGCGCGGCGCGCCTGCCAGCCACCGACGACGCGCCCGACGGCGATGCCGGACACGGCCAGCCAGGCGCCGGTCGCCCAGACGACCTTGAGCAGGCTCATCTCGCGATACGCGAGTGAGTAGGTCACCGCGAGCACCACGCCGAGCGTGAGGCCGAGCCATCCGGCCACGGCCGCGACGTGGTTGACGCGATCGAGCGTTGCCAGCGGGGGAAAGAACCGGAAGATGGCGCCGAAGCGGCGGGACTTCAGCTCGCGTCGCTCCACGAGATACATGCATCCCGCCGCGGCAGCCGTGGCGAAGGCCGCGATGCCGATGAAGCTCAGGGCGATGTGGGCGAAGAGCCACGCGCCTCGGGCACCCGTGGGATCCACACCGGGGATGAAGCCGATGGCGTTGGCGACGGTCGTCGGCACAGCCGCAAGGGGCGCGGCGACGAGAGTCAGGCTCACGTCGCGCGCGGCGATCTCGACGATCAGCAGCGTGGCGGCGAGCACCAGCCCGGCGAAGGACAGCGACGGTCCGAGCCCGGTCAGTGGGAGCTGACCGACGCGTTGCGCATACACGAACAGCCCCGCCGCATGCGCGAGTACGCCGGCAGCGAGGAGGGCGGTGACACCGCGCACCGGTGCCCCTACCGGACGCGCAAACGGCGTCGCAGCGAGAGCCGCGGCGCCGATGTAGCAGGTGATGGCGACGAAATGGGCGATCGCGGTCATGTCGGTCGCCCTAATCTAATGCACGGACAGGCGTTACGGCATTCCAGTGCTTGTCCGCCCCCCCCGTACGGCTCAGGGCATGCGCGCCGTGATGCGGACGCCCTGGCCTACCTGGACCTTCGCCTGTTCCTGCGTGGTGATGCGCGCCGTGGCCCCGTACTCGGTGACTTTCACGACCTGCCCGGTCGCCACTGGCAACTCGGGTATCGGTGGGCCGAGATCGCCGTCATGATCCTGGCGCTCGCGGTAGATCTCGATCTCGTCCCCGATGCGCACGCCGTCCTCGGCCTTGAGGTCGAAGAGGACGTAGTAGTTCAACGACGGGAGCACGGCCGGACGGTAGATCGAGCGGACCGTCGCCGTCTTCGCGCCCTCTCGCGCCACGGGAATGGGGGTCGCATTCGCCCCGGCGCCGGCCGTGTCGAAGAGCACCACACGCGTGTTGCCATCGAGCCGTTCGTACAGCTCCAGCACTTCCACGATGGCGCCTTCGCCGTCCTGCGGTGCGCGGACTACACGGAGCAACGCGGTGGGGACAACGACGGAGCCGACCCCCTCGACGTCGTCCAGCACGTCGTACGCCATGTAGCGATCACGCTCGGCCGCGACGACATTCGACGCGGGGCTCATCAGGATCTTGTCGTAGAGCTGGAAGTTCATCGACGCCGGCGGAGCGTCGATGCCCGGTATGTCGACGCCGACGAGCAGCTTGCCCGACGCGCGCGGCCCGCCTCGACGATCGAAGT
>JALYXJ010000174.1 GCA_030947165.1 Gemmatimonadota bacterium | reverse complement strand
GTTCGATCCGAACACGACGCCGAGTCCGACGTCGGGGTGGCCACTGGCGAGCGCGGTGACGGCAGCGGACAGCTCCGGCGCGTTCGCCGCCAGTGCGGTGACGACGCCGAACAGACCAGCCGCCAGCCCGAGTCTGGCGCCGATTCGGTCTACTCCGGCGGCGAGCACAAAGCTGCTGCCGACGCTGAGAACGAGGCAACCGAGAAACATCACGACCGCGAGCGTGGTCGACAGACATCCCTCCTTCTGCGGACGCGGATCAGTAGCGAATCATGAATCGGCCGCAGCGTGCCCATCGATGGGTGGAGCCCTTCGCGACCGCCATGTGCGCGGTACACTCATTGCAACGTACATCATATGCGTCGTCCGCCGCGGAGTGCGAATGTCACTCGCGCTCGCGTGCGGGCGCGAACTCCAGGGACAACACATGGCAGACGACCGGCAAGACCCCGTCCTGTTCGATCCCCCGAGAGGCAAGGGGGCCAAGCACGGCAGGCAGAAAGGTGCACAACAGCACGCTGAGGGAATGCAGGGACCAACCACCCGCGCAGAGTTTCTCGAGCAGTTGCAGTCCGGCCCGAGCGGAACGGCTGCGGACCCGGGCCACCCGCATGACTCGTCGGGCAAGCAGCGCCTGTTCGAGCAGCGCGAACAGCACGATGAGGCCGACAAGAACAGCGAGAAGAATCGGCTCGATCGCGATATCAGCGATCACGGCCACAACAGAGACAACTTCCAGGTTCGTGGCGGCTCGGCGTCTTCACGGGCCGCGCGCCGCGATCACATCAACCCGACCGAGCCCGACGCGCCAACTCCGGGCGCGCCATCGGCGCCGCCCCCAACGCGCGTCCCCGGCGTGGGCGGGTCCTGACCCCGCAGCCGCTCCTGGAGCGTTGTTGCCCTTGGTCGTTGTGCTCATCTCGATGCGCTAGGCGCCACCGTCCGGCGCAGGCTCGAGCAGGCCTGCGCCCGAGCCCTGAGGCTGGGCTTGGCGCGCCTGCTCCTCGATGACCACCGCGTCACTATATAATCCAGCCTCCGCCTTCGTCGACACCGCTCTCACCTCCTCGGGCGGTGTGGGACTGATGGGCTTGCTCGCTTTGACGCGCTTCGCACCATCGCCGGTCGCGGCGTCGGCGATCGTCACAGGCACGCCCTGAGGGAACAGGATCTCACGGGCTTCATCCGGCATCGAGATGCCGTGATCCTGGAACGCGCGCTTCACCAGTCGGATCACCGACGAGCGCACCTTCAGCCAGCTGTTGTCGCGTCCATTGAGCCAGAAGTAGACGCGCAGGTCCACCGTTGACGCACCGAGCGAGTTGACAAGCACGGCTGGCTCGGGATCGTTCAAGACTGCCGGATGGTTGGCCAGCACTTCGCGCGCGATTTCCTGCGCATCGTTGATCGAATCATCATAGCCAATGCCGACGTCGAAGACTTCGCGCCGATTGCAGTTGGTTGTATAGTTGCGGAGTGTGCTCTTGTAGACGGTGGCGTTTGGAATCTGCACGACGTTCCCGTCCAGATTCATGAGGATGGTCGTGCGCAGATTGAGCTGCTGCACATATCCCGTCACTCCGCCCACCTCGATGAGGTCTGCCGGTTCGAACGGCCGCTGAACGCTCAGGAAGATGCTCGCGAGAAAATTCTCAGTGATGTCGCGGAAGGCGAGGCCGACCGCGAGACCGATCAAGCCAGTCCCGCCCACGACCGTAAGTGCGAGCTGCGTGAGGCCCATCACACGAAGGATGATGTAGCAACCGAGCAAGAACACGAGCACTCCCGCCGCCCGGGCCATCACTCGGCGCAGCAGCTGGGCGGCGACGTGACGCTCCAAGAATGCACCCGCACCGCGCGAGGTAAGTAGACCAGCCGTCAACGATGCCGCGAGGATCACCGCGGCGAACGCGAGCCACGGCAGCCGTTGAATGACATCGCGCCAGAGTTTCATCAACCCGCGAGAGGCGGGTTGGAAGTCCCAGATCGACGGCTCGGGCACCTGCATTCGATTGGCGACGGCGACGACGCCCTGTGTGTTCCGCGCGAGCTCGGTCGCCCAGCCCCGACGCTCCTCGGACGCGACGCGGCCGTCGAGGAACACCACGCCTGCGTCGACACGGACTCGCGGGGCGGTGAACCAATTCGTGGCGGCCAACACGCTCTCGAGCCGCGTGCGGATTTGTTCATCGCGGGCGACGGGGGTCACGTCGACTTTCGCGCGCGAGAGCGACAATTGCGCCGAGTCGGGGCCAGCGGCTCGGGAGGTCCCGGGCCGAGCCAACGTATCCTGCGCCCGCACTGTGATCGGACCGAATCCGCACGCCCCAGTGACAAGCACCCATCGCAGGCGACGCCAAACGCGCGTTGCGCGGAACAAGTCGATGCGAGCCTGTGTCGCGCCGTTGCCCAACGGGGCTCGAAGCGTGATTCCCATTCGATGTCCCCTAGTGAGCTGCTCCATCCGGCTGACCCAAGCCCATGCATACTTCGTGCTCGCGCACCGTCACACTCGCGACGAAAGTGCCCGCGAGCAGCAGAGTTTGCTTCGTTCCCGTTACTGACACGACGCGACCGGCTCGAATCGTTCGTCGAGATTGCCGCGATCGTCTCATGCGACACACGCATGTCCGGGGGGTCGGGAAAGTCGCGGGCCAGGCGCGCGACGATCTGTTGCGGCGACCACCGAGGTCTGAGTCCCCGTTCCACCTCCACTCGGAGCCGAGGACAGGCGACCAGCTTCCGCGTCTTCGGTCGGCGCGTTCGGCGGTGGGCCGTGGCATCGGCCCGCCATGCGCGATACTGCACCCGTGCCCCGCTCGCGGCAACGTCGCGCGACACCGTCGACGGTGAGCGGCCGAGGTGCGTCGCGATCTCGGCACGAATCACCCGCCAGGAGTCCGCCGGAGATCTCTTCGCTCGGGCAGCGACAGTCGCAATGCCGATTGCGGCGTCGTCCGCGGCTTTACTCCGCCCGTCTTCTCGAGCAAGCGCTGCTCGATCTTTGCGGAACACCCGAGCGACCTTGCCGTACGACGTGCGTCGCCCCCGCCCGAACACAACGCCGGAGCTCCAGCCGGTCTGTATCGCTGAGGCGATGCGGCGGACCTGATCCCTGACCCATTTGACACCCCACATCAAGACGATGAAAGATTGATCAACCGCCCGACGTGATGCAGGGATCACTCGAGACAGCCGGGTCAACTCCAAGTAGTCTGATTTTACGACCTTAGATCGAAGCGCGACGCTCTCGTTGCAACTTGCGCGCGGGGCAGGCGCGGGCTGGTGTGGAATATGCTCTGGGGTCGTTCGCACCTAGTGGCAGGACTCCGTACCACCGGATTCACCGGTGGCTGGCTCTCCCCGCCTGGCCTGCACGGAGATCGCCCGGTGTCGTCACGGAATCCCTGACTCTCGCGCCGCAAAGCGCACGATCCGCCGCAGACGACCCTCCCGCGACGGAGCCGTCGCACATTCGCCGATTCTCGTCTGCGCACGGCGCCACGCCCGCGATCCAACTCCTGTCGAACAACAGCTATACGGTGATGATCACCGCTGCGGGCTCGGGATACAGCCGCTGGCGAGACATCGCCGTCACCCGCTGGCACGATGACACGACCTGCGACGACACTGGGTCATATATTTTCCTTTGCGACGTCGCGAGCGGTCTCGGTTGGTCAGCGGGATTTCAGCCCAGCGGAGCTGAAGCGCAGAGCTACGACGTTTCGTTTGCCGATGACCACGCCGCATTCATGCGGCGCGATGGCGCGATCGCCACGCGGCTCGACGTGATGCTGGCTCCAGAGGAAGACGGCGAGCTGCGCCGCACATCGATCACGAATCACGATACGGTGGCGCGCGACATCGACGTCACCTCGTACGCGGAGATCGTGCTCGCCACTGCCGCGAGCGACGCGGCGCACCCCGCGTTCTCGAATCTATCTGTCGAGACGGAATGCGTCGCGGCTCGCGAGATGCTGTTGGCGACGCGGCGGCTCGGATTGCCAGAGGACGTCCCGATCTGGCTCGCTCATTCCGTCTCCGTCGAAGGCGAGACGATCGGCGAGCTCCAGTGGGAGACGAGTCGCGAGCGGTTCCTCGGTCGCGGCCGCGACGTGCATGCTCCGCAAGCGGCACGGAGCCAATACAGACTCTCCAATACGGTGGGATCGGTACTCGACCCGATCGTGAGCCTTCGACGTCGGGTGCGCGTTCGGTCGGGTGAGACCGCGCACGTTGTCTTTGCGACGTTCGTAGCGCCGACGCGCGCACAGGCGCTCGCCCTCGGCGACAAGTATCGGAGAGCGACGGCATTCGAGTCGCTCGCCGCGGCGTCGCGGCAATCACAACTTGCCTTGCACCACGCTCGCTTCGCGCCGGGAGAGCCGCAGCTTTTCCAAACGCTTGCCGGCCACATTCTCTATCCCGACAAGGCGCTCCGCGTCGCGGGCGGTGCGATCGGCCCCCATGCCGACGGGGTCGCTGCGCTCTGGGCCAACGGCATCTCTGGCGACCTGCCCATCGTCCTCCTCGTGCTCGATGGTGGCGCACCCGCGGAGATCGCGCAGCAGCTGCTCCGCGCGCACGCGTATTGGCGATCGAAGTGCCTGCCAGTGGACCTTGTGCTCATCAACGAGATCGCGGGCGCGGAGGGAGCGACGCTGCAAGTGCACGTAGACGGATTGGTTCGCGCCGCCGACTTCTCACTGAGTCCCGAAGCCTCGGCATCCCAGGGCAAGACGTTCGCGTTCGGGGCTGACAAGCTCGATGGGAGGCAGCGCAGTGTCTTGGAGAGGGTCGCACGCGTGACTCTGTCGAGTGCGCGTGGCACGCTCGCGGATCATGTAGCAGCGGTCGTCCCGTCCGACTCGGCCGCGCCTCCCCCTCCAACTCCCGTTGCCGATACGACGACGATGGTGCGCGGAACGGCGACGCCCACGTCCCACCTCGAGTTTTGCAACGGGATCGGTGGATTCGACCGCGATGGCAGCGAGTATGTGACCATCCTGCGCCCGGGACACTGGACGCCAGCGCCCTGGATAAACGTGATCGCGAACGCAGCGTTCGGTTGCCTGGTGTCCGAGTGCGGCTCCGGTTGTACCTGGTCGATCAACAGCCAGCAGAACCTGATCACCAACTGGTCGAACGACCCAGTCAGCGATCCGCCGAGCGACACGTTCTACGTTCGCGACGAGGAGGCTGGCGACGTGTGGACGCCCACGCCGCTGCCGATCCGCGAGCACAGTGGCGAGTACGTTGTACGCCACGGTCACGGCTACACGCGGTTCGAGCGCGAATCGCACGGGCTTTCGCAGGAGCTGCTGCAATTCGTTCCGGCCGGCGACCCGATCAAGATCTCGCGCCTCACGCTGACGAATCATTCCGCGCGGCTCCGGCGTCTGTCGGTTACCGCATATCTGGAATGGGTGCTCGGCGTCGCGCGGCGCGGATCTGCGCCGTACGTGACGACGGACATCGACGTCGAGACCGGCGCGATGTTCGCGAGAAATGTCTGGAATCGCGACTTCGGTTCCCGGATCGCCTTCGCCGACCTCGGCGGTCTACAGCAACGCTGGACCGGCGACCGGACAGAGTTTCTCGGCCGAAACGGGCGTGCCGATCGTCCGGCTGCGCTGTCGGGCGGCGCGCCGCTGTCGGGGCGCATCGGAGCTGCGCTCGATCCCTGTTGCGCGCTGCAAACTGTCATCGACATTCCCGCCGGCGGCCAGGTCACAGTCGTACTCCTGCTCGGCCAGGCCGCCACGCGTGACGAGGCGCGCGCGCTGATTGCGCGCTACCGCGCTGACGATCTCGACGCACGGCTCGCAGTGGTTACCGACGGATGGGCGGACGTGCTGGGCGCGGTAAAGGTGAAGACGCCGGATCGCGCGCTCGACGTCATGTTGAATCAATGGCTCCTGTACCAGACGCTCTCCTGCCGGGTCTGGGCGCGAACGGCATTCTACCAAGCCAGTGGCGCGTACGGTTTTCGCGATCAGCTGCAGGACGTCATGGCGCTCGTCGTATCGCGACCGGACGTGACGCGTGCGCACATCCTCAAGGCCGCATCGCGCCAGTTCGTCGAGGGTGACGTGCAGCACTGGTGGCACGAGCCAGCGGGCGCCGGGGTGCGCACGCGCATCTCCGACGACATGCTGTGGCTGCCGTACGCCGCGACGCACTATCTGGCCGTGACGACCGATCAGGCGGTCCTCGACGAGGTTGTACCGTTCCTCGAAGGCGCCGCACTGAAGCCCGGGCAGAACGAATCCTATTTCGTGCCGGGTGCGACAACGCACGACGGAACGCTCTTTGAGCATTGCGCGCGCGCGCTCGACCGGAGTCTGGCCGTCGGGGCGCACGGTCTGCCGCTGATGGGGACGGGAGACTGGAACGATGGACTGAATCGTGTGGGCGTCGAGGGCTGTGGCGAGAGTGTGTGGCTCGCGTGGTTCCTCCACGCCACCCTCATGTCGTGGGCGCCGGTGGCGGCGGCGCGCGGCGAGAATGCGCGTGCCACGACATGGACAGCGCACGCAAGCGCAATCAAAGCGGCCGTCGAGCGTGAAGGGTGGGGCGGAGAATGGTACACGCGCGCGTTCTTCGACGACGGCACGCCATTGGGCGTCGCGGGCGCCGACGCGTGCGCCATCGCCGCCATCGCGCAGTCTTGGAGCGCCATGTCTGGCGCCGGCGATCCCGTGCGCGTGCGCCAAGCCATGAGCGCCGTCGATGAGCATCTCATCCGGGGACACGACAATCTCAGCCTCCTGCTGACACCGCCCTTCGACCACACTGCGCTCGAACCTGGCTACATCAAAGGCTACGTGCCTGGTGTGCGAGAGAACGGCGGGCAGTACACGCATGCTGCCGTCTGGACGGCCATCGCGTTCGCCGAGCTCGGCGATGGCGACAGAGCGGCGGCACTGCTCGGCATGTTGAACCCAATCACTCGTTCCGGAACGATGGACGCCGCGAAGCGATACCGCGTCGAGCCGTACGTAACGGTCGGCGACGTCTACTCCGAGCCGCCCCACGTCGGACACGGCGGATGGAGCTGGTACACCGGCTCGGCCGGCTGGATGTATCGCGCCGGCATCGAATGGCTGCTCGGCGTGCGTGTGCAGGGCCTCCGCGTGATGATCGACCCATGCATTCCGTCGGCGTGGCCCGGGTTCACACTGGCGCTTCGCATCGGCTTGGCACGGTACGAGATCACCGTCGACAACCCACAGCGTGTGTGTCGCGGCGTCGCCCTCCTCGAGCTCGACGGCGTCGCGAGTGACGATCGCACCGGCATTCCGATCGTCGATGACGAACGACTCCATCGCGTGCGCGCGGTACTCGGACACACGGAGGCCGCGACGATGACGACCGCGACATGAGCCACGCCGCTCAGAGTCCACTCTATGTGCTGCCGTTCGATCATCGCCACTCGTACATCAGCGGCATGTGCCATTTCACTCCGCCGCTCACGTCGGAGCAGCATGCGGCGGTGACCGCGAGCAAGGAGGTGATCTACGACGGCTTCCGCCAGGCGGTCGCGAACGGACTGCCCAAGGCGCGCGCCGCGATTCTGGTCGACGAAGACTTCGGCGCCGGGATTCTCCGCGACGCGGCGCAGCGCGGATATGTCACCGCGATGTCGACCGAGACGAGCGGGTCCGACGAATTCGAGTTCGAGTTCGGCGACGCATTCGGCGAACACATCGAGGCCTTTGCGCCGACGTTCGCCAAGGTATTGGTCCGGTACAATCCCGAAGGTGACGCAGCGCTCAATGCTCGGCAGACGGCGCGCCTGACACGGCTGTCGGAGTACTGCAGCGCCGTTGGCCAACGGTTCATGTTTGAGCTGCTGGTGCCGGCGACGCCGGCGCAATTGAATCACCTGCACGGGCAGAAGGCGAGCTACGATCGCGACCTACGGCCCTCGTTGATGATCGACAGCATCCGCGCACTGCAGGATGCCGGTGTCGAGCCCGACGTATGGAAGATCGAGGGTCTCGCTCGCCGCGACGATTGCGCGGCCGTGGTTGCCGTTGCGCAGCGCGGCGGCCGGAGCGGTGTTGGTTGCATCGTGCTCGGGCGTGGCGCCGACGAGCAGAAGGTGGTCGCGTGGCTCGAGACTGCCGCGTCGGTACCCGGTTTCATCGGCTTTGCGGTGGGTCGCACGACGTTTTGGGATGCGGTGGCGGATTATCTCGCGAAGCGCGCGACGCGCGAAGACGCGGTGACGCGCATCGCGCGCCGCTATGAGGAATGGGCGTCCATCTTCGAGCGGGAGGGGCCATGACGATCAGCCCGCTCGCCGGGCATCCACCGCCCCCGGCGATGTTGCTCGACGTCTCCAAGCTGGTCACGGCGTACTATACGGAAGTGCCCGATTCTGCCGTGCCCGCCGAGCGTGTCGCGTTCGGCACATCGGGACATCGCGGGTCCTCATTCGAGCGGACGTTCAACGAGGCGCACGTGATCGCCATCAGCGAGGCCATCTGCCGCTATCGGCGGAAGGAGGCCATCGACGGTCCGCTCTTTCTTGGCGTCGATACGCACGCGCTGTCGGTGCCCGCGCGCGCCACGGCCCTCGAGGTGCTCGC
The DNA here is from genome assembly GCA_030947165.1 of Gemmatimonadota bacterium. Next base: position 2,388 of record JALYXJ010000174.1, on the reverse strand, counting down.
GGCACACGGCGTCGTCATCATGCTCGCCGAGGACGACGAGTACACGCCGACGCCAGCGGTGTCGCATTCGATTCTCTGCTACAACCAGGGGCGCACGACCGGGTTGGCTGACGGGATCGTGATTACGCCGTCGCACAATCCGCCGGACAACGGCGGGTTCAAATACAGCACCCCCAACGGCGGACCCGCCGATACGAATGTCACCGACTGGATTGAAGCGCAGGCAAATGGGTTGATGCAAGGCGGCCTCGCGGGCGTAAAGCGCGTGCCGTATGCGCGCGCAGTGCGCGCCGGCACGACGCGGCGGCATGACTACCTCAACACATACGTCCGCGATCTGGGCAACGTCATCGATATGGACGCGATTCGCGGCGGGAACATTCGGCTGGGCGTCGATCCGCTCGGTGGCGCGGGCGTCCACTATTGGGCGCCGATCGCGGACCACTACCATCTGGACCTCACGGTCGTGAGCGACGTGGTGGATCAGACATTCCGCTTCATGACTGTGGATTGGGACGGCCAGATCCGCATGGACCCGTCGTCGCCCTACGCCATGCAACGACTCATCGGCCTCAAGGACACGTTCGACATCGCATTGGCGTGCGACACCGATCACGATCGTCACGGCATCGTCGCGGCGAGTGCGGGGCTGCTGCCGCCCAATCACTATCTCTCCGTGGCAATTCAACACCTCTTTCGGTATCGGCCGCAGTGGTCGGCCAGCGCCGGCGTTGGGAAGACAGTGGTGAGCAGCAACATGATCGATCGCGTCACCGCGAAGCTCGGCCGCCGACTACACGAAGTGCCGGTCGGCTTCAAGTGGTTCGTCGACGGGCTCGGCGACGGGTCGCTCGGCTTTTGCGGCGAGGAAAGCGCCGGCGCGGCGTTCCTTCGTCGCGACGGAACGGTGTGGACGACGGACAAGGATGGGATCGTCCCCGCATTGCTCGCCGCGGAGATCACGGCGGTGGCTGGGCGCGATCCCGGAGAGATCTACGCCGAGCTGACGCGGGAGTTTGGCGACGCATCGTATGAGCGTGTCGGTGCGCCCGCGACTCGCGCGCAGAAGCAGCGGCTTGCGTCGCTGTCGCCGAAGGACGTGCACTGCACCAAGCTCGCAGGCGACACTGTGACGGGCATCATCAACGAGGCCCCGGGAAACCACGCCCCCCTCGGCGGCGTCAAGGTCATCACCGCGTCCGGTTGGTTCGCCGCTCGCCCGTCCGGCACCGAAGACATCTACCGGATTTACGCGGAGAGCTTCTGCGGGAAGGATGCGCTCGACCGCATCGTGGAGCAGGCGCAGACGATCGTCGACGCGGCCCTCGCGCCAGCAGACGAGCAATGACGGCACCATCCGACGCGCTGGTGGTGTTTGGTGTGACGGGAGACCTGGCCCACAAGATGATCTTCCCGGCGCTCTATGCGATGGTGAAGAATGGCGAGCTCACCGTTCCCGTCGTGGGTGTCGCCCGCCCCCCGATGACCGCGGCCCAGATTCACGCGCGCGCGACCGACAGCATCGAGCAGTCGGCCATTGTCGTGGACCAGCGCGTGCTCAACCGCCTGCTGTCGCTCCTGCGATATGTGTCCGGCGACTACAACGACGCTGCAACGTTCGCGGCGCTCGAGACGGCGCTGGAAAAGGCGCGGCGTCCCGCGCATTACCTGGCCATTCCGCCGTCGCTGTTTGCGACGGTGATCGAGGGACTCGGCGCCGCCGGCCTGGCGGACAACGCCCGTGTCATCGTCGAAAAGCCGTTCGGTCGTGATCTGGCGTCGGCGCGCAAGCTCAACGCGGTAGCGCGATCCGTCTTCCCCGAGGACTCGATTTTCCGAATCGATCATTACCTGGGGAAGGAGCAGATCATGAACATTCTCTACTTCCGATTCGCGAACTCCTTCCTCGAGCCGATCTGGAATCGCCACTATGTGTCGCGCGTACAGATCACGCTCGCCGAACGGTTCGGCGTCAATGATTGCGGTGCGTTCTACGAAACGGCTGGCTGCCTGCGCGACGTGATTCAGAACCACGTCTTTCAGATCGTCGCGCTGCTGGCGATGGAGCCGCCGGTCGACCGAAACTACGGCGCCATTCACACCGAAAAAGCCAAAATCTTCGAAGCGATGCGAACGGTCACCTCACGCGATCTCGTGCGCGGGCAGTACGCCGGCTACCGTAAGACACCGGACGTGGCGAGGGATTCCGACGTCGAGACGTATTGCGCGATGCGGCTGTTCATCGACTCGTGGCGATGGAAGGGCGTGCCGTGGTACTTGCGCTCCGGCAAGTGTCTGCCGGAAACCGCCGCCGAGGTGATCGTAGAGCTGAAGCCACCACCGTCGACGTTGTTCGGTGATTCGAATCCGGCCTCCGGGCTAGCGAAC